>JANZYY010000010.1 GCA_026419705.1 Fischerella sp. | reverse complement strand
CATATTCATGGATATGCAGATGCCCGTGATGAATGGTTATAAAGCCACCAGGGAGATTAGAGCGCGAGAGAAAAAAATAGATCGGGAGATAGGGAATTACCCCATCTGGCCATCTCCCCATACGATAATCATCGCCCTCACCGCTAACGCTTTCGAGGAACAACGACAGAAAATGATCTCGTCTGGTTGCGATGATTTTATTAGCAAACCATTTCGTGAGGAAGAAATTTTTGACAAACTCGCAAAACACTTGGGTGTACATTACCTTTACTTTGAAACCACTGCCAAGAATCAAAATACTTCCCTGGAATGTCAAAAGTTGAGCCGTAAAGATTTAGCAGTTATGCCAGATACATGGATACAAAAACTACATCAAGCTGCTAAAGAATGCAACGATGAAAGCATTTCCGAGTTGCTGAAGCAAATACCAGCGGAATTTACCAATTTAATTCAAATTCTCAAGCAACTTACCTATAACTTTCACTTTGACGAAATTATGGAAATAAGTAAGACATGAGCAACATGAGAAGAAATTAATTTTGTCATCCGTTAAATTGAGGATTTATTTCTAAAACTTTGACTGTTTAAATCCCTGTACAACCTGGAAATTAAGGATGTAGGAACAGTTTTTTTGATGTTAAATGTTAAGTATCGCCAAAAATTGGCTTAAAATCCGCAAAACCCATGATTACATAGTTTGCATCTTGCACCATTGGCAACAATATCCCAGGCAAAGTCTCTCAACCTTCGCGAACGGACTCAACCTGTTCATGAAGGCAGAACAAAGAAGGCACAAGCGACCGGAAAACCCACACTTAAAAACGTGGGATTTAGGCTGTAGACGCTTTCTACCTCGACACCTAGTACTCCACCAAACCAAAATTGCTGGGTAAGTATTGTTTGTAATTAGCGCTTCAGCGCGAAAGCGCCAACTACAAACCCCACAAAGTTGCTTTGGCAAACCACTAGTACAAGGTATGATTCTTTTTGAAAGTGGACTTTATACTCACTGCTGAAGTTTTTATTGATACTTCAAACCAGGCTACTTTCTGTCCCCAGCATCGCTCGCTGCCTTTGTTTGTAACGAGACTTCAGCAGCCCCTGGCTGTTCTTGAGAAGAGTGCAAGATATCAAATAGAGGAAATGTCCTTTGAGGAGTGAATGTGAATAATATTCTTTTTCATAAAAGAGTTTCTGGTTTATTGAGTATAGCTGCTCTGGCGGCTCTAAGTAATGGCTTGCCCGCTATTGCTCAGACTGCTAACTCCACAGATACTCAAGAGTTTACACAGTTTTCCGGAACTGAAACCTCTCTTGAGGAGGCAAGCTTTGCAGCTATGTCAGGAGAAAATCCAGCAAATGTTTCCAATTATACGGAAAATCAGGAGCCGTTTGAGGCGATCGCCAGACCAGAAAGTGTCAGTCCCGCATTTACACCTGTTCCTAGCACCACCATCACGTCATCTACGGCGTTAAGTCCCCAACTGCAACAACCAACTCTCCAACCATCAGCTACTCAAGTGGCTCAAGCAGATATTGATTTCGGCTCACCATTTCGCAGATCTGTCAGCTATGTCGGTATAGCAGCAAATATTGGTTTGGCTGGTGAAAGCTCATCTTTGAGCGATGCCAATTTTATGGCGATCGGCAAAGTTGGTTTGTCAAATACTATTTCCGTACGACCATCAGCCGTGATTGGAGACGAGACCACAATTTTAGTTCCTGTCACCTATGACTTTAGCTACCAACGACTATCAGATCCATTTAGCGAACCGTTAGGTATTATCCCTTATGTCGGTGGCGGTGCAGCTTTTACAACCGGTGACGATTCAGACTTTAGCTTTATGCTTACTGGTGGCATAGATGTGCCGCTAAATCGTCAATTTACAGCAACAGCTGCTGTCAATGCAGCATTTTTTGATAAAACGGATGTAGGTTTGACAATCGGAGTTGGTTATAACTTCGGTTTCTAAAAATGGTGTTGCCGATCTAGATCCACCGCTCTCAGCATAGATGCCTTTTTTGTAAAAAAAGATAGTAAAGCGATCGCCTAATATTTTCAAAAACGGCGATCGCTTTTCTTTGATTAGTCCTCGTTCTAGGACTTTGTACTTGTAAGGGTGGGGTCGATAGCAGAATTAGTTCATTTTTTTCAAATCTCGATTCGCCAAATACTGCACTTTGATTTCTAGAAGCACTGTAGCCAAGCGGCGCGGAAGGCGCTTCTTTGCTGGTTTGTACTTTAATTCAAAGCTTCGTCTCGTTGACAATCAAATGCAACTACAAAGTTAGCTTCAGGTGAGCGCTGGCGCAGAAGTTGCAAGTGTCCGTCTGCATCAGAGCGACTACGGAATCGAGCCACAATCTCTCGTTGAGTGTTGGGAAGTAAACGAGCAACAACCCAAGAATTCAAGCGCTTTTTGTAATTAAGTGTTTGTGTTTTTGCAGTAGGTTCGTTGTATTGCGTATTTTGTGTCATGATGAGGTTATCCATAAAGTGTTTGGCGAACGGCGTTAGTGAGTCTCTTGGCGGGGATACACTAACGCTTTATCCAACAAAGATTGAAACCGATATCATAAGATTTGTCAATTGTCAATAATTAGGAATGGCACCTATTTTTAGTCAGCACATGCAATTCACAAAAAAAGTGCAGGAGTTCAATAATACTGACGTAGCGATTAGACTAGAATACACCCACTTGGGAAAATAGTTAAAGAACGTAAAAGTCGGAGATACGACAAAGTATTCCGCCCACGTGATTTGTATCAAAGCATAGAATTTAAACTAGTGCAAGTGGTTTGAGCGATTATTATCTCAGCAGACCGAACCTTGTAAGTTGCTCCTCTGGTCGTGCGAGTGTGTTAACAGGCGATCGCCTCAGCAAATCAACATCAGTAATTCTGGCAAAATGGCAACGTCAATTATTATGTAGTGAGACATTCCAGCAAATGGCAGCGCAAGCTCAAACAAGCTTCCACGAGCATGAATAAATTAATTCAGTGAAATCGAGAATTCCATATCATCATTTTGTTGTTCTTATTTAGCAACAAGTCTAAAGTCGTAATCAAGACCACTAGACTGAACTTGAACAATGACTGGGTAAGAAATGCGATCGCCACTGGGGGCAAAACGAACAGGACTACTGGCTCTTCCAACGGTAAATCCCCGACTGTGCAACGCTTGTTGTAAACCATCACGACGCTGACTCTGCTGTAATCCTGCAATCATCGCCTGCGTAGCATCATAAGCACAAGCTGTACGCCAGCTAACTTTGCCACGCCAGCGTTGAGTCATCCTGTTTGCAAAAGATGGGTTAACTTGAGGATGCCAAGGTGCGACGAGAACTAACCCCTTGACAGCTTGCTTTCCGGCTTCTAAAGTTTTGACGGTATACATTGTTGGGCTGCCAAATAGCGCTAATTTGCCTTGATTTGCTCTTGCGAGTGCGATCGCATTTTCTAAACGGTCAATGTGGCTAGTGATAAACAACCCATCCGCACCACTGCTGATGGCCCCAGTCACTGCTGTAGTCGGGTTAAAGTTCGGAGCTGATAAATCGCAAACAGTTGGAATTAATTGCCCTCCCTTGCTAACAAACGCCGCCAAAAATTCATCTTTGAAAGAGATATCACTGGAGGCTTGGGAATCGTAACAAAAGGCAAGTTTTGATTTGCGCGCAGTCAAGAGAGTATAGTCGGCTAACGCTTGGGCCATAACTTTAGTTGTGGGAACTGTGCGAAAAATATAGCGACCAAATCCAGAAAGATTATTAGCATATGAGGTAGGGGATATCATCACCAATCCTCCTTGCTGATAAATAGGAGCAGCCGCAAGGGAAGCGTTACTAGAATTATGTCCTATAACCCCAATAACTTGGCTATCTTTGACTAACTCATGCGCAACTCGGCGGGCAATTTCTGGTTTATTTTCATCATTAACAATTTGGACTTGCAATTTTTGTCCATTAATCCCACCATTTTGGTTAATTTCATCCTGGGCTGTAGCTACTCCCCGCAGGATTTCTTGAGTTACATTTAAGTTGCTATCAATTGGCGCACTGACCGCTATTTTGAGGGAATTGTTTTGGGCTTGGGCATTGTTTAGATAAATCAGTGTTTCCGGGTCGTTCGGGTGCTGGAGGAGGGATTTTCTAAAGGATGCGATCGCTCCTTGATAATCCCCTTTCGCAAAGGCTGTAATTCCCTTTTGTTTTTCTGGAGTCAAATTGTCTTTAATTAACAAAACATTCCCAATACTCCCGATTTTTGATTCGCTTTTAAAAACAGCTTGAAACCGAGAAAATAATCCCAGACATAACACTCCCAAAGCAATGTATAAAATGGGAGGAACTTTAAGTTTTTTGGTTTTGATTGATTCAGTTTTGGTCATAATAATTTGAAAGTTTGATATATTGTGGTCGGTTAATCAAAATCTGCACTTCATACCATTTGTCAAAATATTTGCAAAAGATGGACTCACAAAACCCATAGCTAGAGAGGAACGATCAATCCCAAATCTCAAATTATCTCATCCAATTTAGGGTATTACCTTTGTTCAGCTTTCAATTGGGCAAGGCGACGGGAAATTTCATCGTTAAGCATTAAACGGTCTAAATCTGCTTGCAGTCTTTCGGCAGGATTTTCAGATAGCTCTGCTTGGGCATTTGCTTTTAAATATCGTTCTTCAATTGCTGCTTGCGCCGATTCAAATTGATAGCGAGATGAGTTGATGTCTAAACTACTATCAACTTGGGCGATAGTTTCTAAGGCTTCGTTTATTTCTGCTAAAACTTTCAAATTTTGCATTTCTGTCTGATAAGCTTCTAACTTTTCTCGTTCTCGATAGAGTTTTTCTTTGACAGTTACTACAACTTTTTCAGCTTGAGCGACTTGTTCGCCTATTTTAGGAAGTAAGCGTTCGATGGCAATAGCCCTACTCATTGCTAGTCTTGCTGCTTCTTCATTTCCTTGTTGATAGGCGAGTAACGCTTGATTTTCTGCGACTCTAAACTCTTGCTGTTTGACTCCATATTTCGCTTTTGCATTCTCATAAGCAGCGGCGGCTGTCGCCACGGACTCTGCAAGTTGAGCGACAGATTGTTGCATAGATTTCAGAGATTCTCCCGCTGCTTCTACGGCAATTTTGCCACCTGATTCAATTGGCAGACCCCACAACCAATTCCAGATTACTATCAGCGTACGCCCAGCTTTTCCCCAAAAAAACTTCAAACCCAAACCTGCAATAACAGTGAGGAGCAATGCCAACAGCCACTGCTTAGATTGCTTTGAATTATTGTTATTAGAGTTAGTAGATTTCATATTTATCTCACCTAAGCGTGCATCTAATTTAGGATTGAGATAGAGTGAGATAAATATGCAGTTCTGTTATGTCTAGCTATTCAATTTTTACAAATTTACCGGATTGAATTTGGATTAAAGCGTCATTACGCTTTGGCTGAAACATGAATTTGCGTTCGCCTACGTTTTTATCGAAGTTAAATTCTCCAGTCACACCCTTAACCTTAAAATTCGGATTTCTGAGGATATTGTCTAATTCCTGACGATGAGGCTGTGGTTGTTTCAGTAGTTGTTCTAAACCTGTTACAATCGCTTTTGTTGCATCTTTAGCCAACGGACTTCGCCAAGTGTTTAGTTCTGTCTTCCAAAGTTCCCGAAACGAATTCTTTTCTCTCTCATCAGGGTAGTAGGGAACTGACAATGTTAAACCTTCTACAGCTCTTCCTCCTAACTTAATCGTTTGTTCGGTATACAAAGTTGGACTGCCAAACAGCTTCGTCGGTGACTGATTTTCTTGCAACGCCTTGAATATTCCGATCGCCTTTGGCAAGTTATTGACATAAGGTGCGATCATCAAGCTGTTCACATTATTTTTTCTAATTATCTCAACGATAGTATTAGGATTGAAATTTGACCCAGAAAGGTCACAGGATAGCTCGATATTATGTCCTTTATATGCTGAAACAACGTACTTAAATTGTGTTCTAAAATCTTCTTGATCGGGAGACACATCTGTATCTACACAAACGGCAACTTTGGGGTTAGGAATTGCTCTACCAAGACCGTTAGATAATTGTGCAGCGAAAAAAGTAATTTGGGGAACCATGCGAAAAATATACGATGATTCCTGCAAGTTATTAGCAAAGCTTGTTGGGGAAATCATGACTAATTTCCCTTGCTTATAAATGGGAGCAGCTGCAATAGAGGCATTACTGGAATTATGTCCGACAACTGCCTGAAGAGTGGTATCTTTGACAAACTTACGAGCAACTTCTTCAGCTCGCGTACTGTCGTTATTATCATTAGCAATTACCACCTGTAACGACTTGCCATTAATTCCAATGTCACGATTAATCTCGTCTTGAACTTCCGCAACACCACGCAAAATCTCTTCTGCTATGGTTTGATTTCCACCAAATGGTACGCTGACGGCAATTTTAATTGTTTCTTTGTTATTAGCTACTTTGGCATTATTTAAATAAATGCGTGCCTCTGGATCGTTAGGATTTTTTTGAAGAGATGCTTTAAAGTTTGTAACGGCAACTGAGTAGTTTTTATCCTTAAAAGCTTTCACGCCTGCTTGTTTCTCAGGGGTGCTATTTTGGCTCAAAATTTCTTCCCCTAAGCTAATTCCTGATGCCAAGGTAGAATCTTCACTCAAATCGATAATTTTATAGATTACAAAAGCAAGGGTGATTAGCGCGATCGCACCTATACCCCACCAAGTATATTTATTGATTTTCTGTTTGGTTTTTGAATTTGTCGATGAATTTTCTACTAATTCCGATAACAATTCTTTTCGTGGATATAATAGTGGTGGTTCTTCGGGATTTTGAAAAATTACGGGTAACCAAGATGCATTAGGAGACTGATTTTCTATTAACCTTAACCGCTCGCGAGCTTCGCCCACAGCTTCATGTAAGGAAGCGCCTTCAGCAAAGCTCGTGAGAAAATAATCCAAAAACTTTTGCGCCACTTCATCATGGATTGGCTCTCGCATCACGATAATATGAGGAATCTGCAAATTTTCCAATTGTCGTGCTAAACCCAATCCATCACAGGAGTTAAAAATCGCCAGTTTTAATCCATGTTTTACAGCTGTTTCCAAAGCAGTCTTTAGCTGCTGGGGTGATAAATATTCTTGCTCATTAATCCAAATTCGAGCATCAGTCTCTCCTGGTTCAGTGGAACTATGTCCTGCAAAAAAGACCACATCCCAATGTATATTTTTAAGTTGTTCTCTGACTTCTTCTGAACGAGGCTTTTTTAGTAGGGTTAAATTCGCGGTAGATAACCTTTTCTGAAGAATATTCCAATCGGTTTTAATATCAATATTCTCATCGCTTCCCAAAATCACGAGAATTTTCACAGGTAGCCTCAGCGAGCCTTTTTCGGGTGCTTTTCTAGTGCTTAAAGCAACTTCAGCATCGCCATACCACTTTCTTAGTAAACGCCATAGTTTCCAGGGTAGCTTCTGTAATTCTAGGTTGTTAGTCTGCACGATGAATCTTACAGTCTCATCACTTCTCACCGTATGTAATAATGTCTCTTTGATATCCTCTAATGAGGAACGGTCTAACCAATCATTGAAATCTTTTTCTAAATTAAGAGCAGCAGTTTTTGCCTGATCTCCGCTGTTTCCACTAGAGTAGTTTGAATTGGTTTGCGATGGAACCTGAATCTGGCGTAAGCTATTTTCCGGATTGACTTGATTATTTACAGAATTGCTCCTACACCACCAGCGACAATTTGCATCTTCACCCCAAGCATAGTAAGCTTGTCGCCATTCATTATAGCGGTTTGGAACTTCTGGTGCCCCGACAAGAAACCCGGTGACTTCTGGAACACAGAGTTTACCCGTATCCCGAATTTCTAGGTTAACGGGAAAACCTTGCTCAAAATTACCTGCCTCAATCCTAAAGATAACTAGCTTGCTCATTTGTTTTATCTTTATGGCGGATACTAGAGTCCTGAATTTATCAAACAACAAATTGTTCGGTAGTGCTAATATTTTCTAAACTAAGTCGAACGTTGAAGCGATCGCCTAAATCAGCACTAAAGTATAAAGAAATGTAATCATCTTGCGGTTCGCTTCTGGCTACAGCTTCCAAACCTGGAATGGGAGTGCCATTTTCATACAGTCCGGTTAATTTTAAGCCTGGCGGTAATTTCGTACCTGAAGCGAACCTATCCCGCCGCAGGGAATCATGCATTGGATAAGCTCGCAACAACACGGCAACTTTACCATTCAGTTTACGTAAAACTGCGACCATTAGAGCGATATGATGTCCCATCATTTGCACACCTAAATCCATCACCCTTCTGATCGCACTCCCTTGATAATTTGGAGCAATTGTCCATAAATATTCAGCCGCTTTCCAGCGAATGCTTTCATCAGTCGTATGCTGCAATAGATGAACCAATGCATCTGGTTCTTCAATATTTGAAGGGAAAGTTACCTCACTTTGACTGTTGTACAATTGTTTCACGGCTCGCCTAATCTTTTCTGGTGTTTCTAGTTCAATTCCTCTGACTTGTTGCACTCGAAATGCTGGTGCTAAACTCTTAGACTTGAATAACTCTTCAAATGTTTGCCAACCTACTTGTGTAACACCATCTAACCACTGACTCAAATTCCATATTGGTGGTGAAACTGGCTGCTTCCGTTGTGTATGTAATTTCTGTAACCAAAGACTTTCATTTAATAATGCGCCCCACTTTTCAAACTCTACCTTCAGGCGGGGAGAATAAAGCGAAGGTTTGCTCAGTTCCTCTATTAGTTTTTCTGCTTCAGTCTCTGATAGTTGTGGTAAAGCCTTGATTTTGCCTTTTTCGTTTGGACAAAGATTAGACGCCATTCCCAGGTTATCTAAGTTAGGAATTACCCAATCTCGCTCAACATAATAAAGATGATAAATAGGGTCATAATCTGCTTCAGCTTTCAACCTACACCGAGAAATAAAACCCCAAAAATGAAGATATTGCTCTTGTAAATCTACCCTTACAGGTAAATAATAATCCCCTGTCCAATCGGGAATATCGACCCATTCTTGAGGAACAGCAAAATCTGCAATATCAATGGCATCACTGGGAACCAGTACCAGCCTTTTGCTACCGAAATTAATCCCGCATCCATTGACGAATTCCCAAATCTTGGGCAAATCTTTTTCATTAGGAAATACACTCAGAGAAGTTTCTAACCCTAAATTCTCCTGCATCCACTTCAAAAAGGCATTCAGACATAGGCGATTCAGATAAGCATTATTGAGTCCTGTTTCATTAGAGTAATCTTGAGAAACTGGTTTAGCTAGTTCCAAATCGCGGTCTGACAATTCTAACCAAATATGCTCGGAATAAATTTGGCTTAAGGTTTGGATAATTAACTTCATTGCTTTGCCTCTTGTTTACTGTAAATAAGATTGCAGAATCGTTTCTAACCGAGTTTCAGTGAGGACAGTAATTCTCTTTTCTGCTGCACCTTGAGGCTGAAACTGAAGTTGAATTTCACTCTGAATTTGCTCAGCCATACTACTATATAACCATTGCCCGATCGCTTGTAACAAATCCTTTACTTCTGTCTCAGTCTTCTGAATTTTTTCGCCAATTTCTGACGGTTTTAATCTCGCAATATAAAATAATTTTAATATCTCTCGGCTCTGCCTTCCCAAAAACTGAATTGTTCTTTCAAAAAAGCCATCGATTTGGTCAGAATAGTATTGACATAACACAGCTTCAATTTCATTCAAGCCTTCAGAACTGGGTTCAAGCTTTGCCCAATTCCAAATTTCTGTCAAGATGTTATTGTTTAATCGTTGAAGAAGGCGACAAATTTGGTATTGCGCTTGACTTCTCAATTCCTTACCTATTTGAGCTTGTTTCAGTTCTAAACCATACCTAAGAAAAAGTATTTGCTTTTCTTGATTTTCTTTCAATTCTTCCAGTAGATGAGAGAGAAAATTCCGAAATTCAGCTACTATTTGATTCTGGGAGTAATCTACTCTTGTTTGAGCGGGAAGATTATCTATTAAAGATCCATTTCCATTTGATTGTGAATCTAAAAATGTATCTAAAGAATCAAGAGGAGGATCTAAAAATTTTCGAATTGCTTTGCCTATATTTTGCAACCAGATTTTAATTTCTTCGCCCTGATTATTTTGTTGCTCAACTTCAGGTAATACTAAAGTTAGCCGAACTTTGCTATAAAGTTTTGCAATTTCCTGAAAATGTTCTGGTTGAAATTTATTGACTCCTAAATGAATTGAATTTCTGATTTCTTGAAAACACTGCCAAACCAGCAGATATTGAGATAATTCTGCTGGGCTGTAACCTGAGTGATACAATGCTTCTTTAACTCGTTTTCGGCTAGAGCGTGCCGCTAAACCCAAGTCGGTTTGACCAAGTGTGTCTAATCCTGTAAAGTCTCGCAATTTGGGAATGAGAAGATGCTTGATTTTCGTATCAGAGAAACTCTTTAAAGTCGGATACCAATATTCAATTTGAGAAAGTTGAGTATCAAATTTTTCAAAAAATTCTCCTGGATGAATCGCTATTTCAACTCCCATTTGGATTAAATCTCGCAAACAACTAGAACTCAAATGAGCGAGGCGTCGAGCGACTTTTTCACAACGTCTTACTAGAAAAGCAATCCAATGGTATCGGAGTAGTTCATGCTCTGGATGCTGCTGTAACTCCTCAAATAAATAGCGAGCTATTCTGGCTTCCAGTATTTTTTCATTGCATTGTGCTTCATGTTCTACTTTCTGACGCAACCCGTTAATGCGCAAGCGTAACCGTGGTTCAATTCGCCAGATAATGCGATGTTCCTCTATGCTGTCGGGTAAGCTATAAAAGCATTCCAATGGCATAACTTTAACCTTAGCAACTCTCTTGAATGCTCTAGACTCGCTACAAAGGTTTGACTCCCTGTAATTTGGTCTACTGCTTTATGATTGAGATCGGGTCAAAAATTTATGCAATTGAAGACGCTCCAGGGGAGAGACGCACGCTTTACAAATCAATAAAAGCGATCGCAATTTCCACTACAAGACCAGCAAACCTAACTAGAACAATTACAAACTTTGTAGCCACACTTAACGACTATGCCCTTACTGTCTTATGCTTTCGATTTACATTTCTTAAACTCATCTCGCCAAAATGGTAAATAATTTTTAATATAAAAATTACTTTGTTCCCACTAACTATCATTATTAATGGTGATAAAATGATAGGATTGTAGAAATAAAGAAAAAGGGGGTGAAAATATTATGCTACCCAAAGTTGCATCCAACTTAAAAAATGTCTTTGCAAATGCCGTCGAAGACTTTGGTATTCCTGGTATTGTGGCAATAGTTGTTTTGCCTTTTGCCATTCCGGTAGTAGCAGTTGCTGGTAAATCCATAGCTAAAACAGCTATTAAAAGTGGCATAATTGTCTATGAAAAAAGTAAGGTAGCGCTCGCAGCAATTGGTGAAAACTTCGCAGATATAGTTGCGGAAGCCAAGTCAGAACTTGCTGTCACCGATCGCAACAGACATCTCCGACGAATTAGGTAAGAGCGTTTGGAAAAGTCATGCTTGCAAGCAAATAATGCACTGCACAGAAAAAGCAAAAGTCGTGACAGAATGTTCTCTAGAAAAATAACTCCTACCAGCAATAGAAAATATCCAAATCAAATAGATTTGCAACCCCACCACAACATATCTGATTTTTAATCGGATTAAGAATTTTATCCAAGTTGCAATCAAAGGAGAATGATTGATGCAAACAAGGAAAGACGCGGCAATGTGGAAAACACTCAAATACATTTACCGTGTCTTTGTTTGTTTGCGTCACAATATTAGTTTCAAATCAGGGACTGGGGAGCAGGGACTAAGGGCATAGGACAAGGGGCATAGGAACAATCAGTACTTTAATTTCCAATTTCCAATGCCCAATTCCCAATTCCCGCTCCCCAGTACTCAGTATCCTTGCCGCTTGGTGTGCCAGCCTTGCAGTAGTTCAGTACAGTAGTTCAGTTTGGAGCTTTTCTAGCAGGCAACTACTGCTTTGTTGGCATGCCTTGTTTAATTGGGGCTGCCTTTTCATACTTGCTCCAGCCACTGCAAGTATGCAGGAAGACATAGATGTATGAATGCAAGGGAGAACAGATAATATTTTCCCCATCTCTCCATAGCCCCATCCTCCATTCCTCTTCGCTTTCATACCACAGTCACAGTAGAGGAGGTGTGACAGACATGAGCAATTGGCACAAATTGGACACGCAAGAAGTTTTGCAACAACTGAGTAGCGATGTATCTTTTGGATTGAGTACAGCTGAAGCCAGTCGCCGCTTAGAGAAGCATGGTTTTAACGAGTTAGTTGAGCAAGGACAAAGAAGTTCTTGGCAAATACTTTGGGAGCAACTAACAGCCACATTGGTAATTATTTTGATTGTGGCTGCGGTTGTTTCTAGTTTGTTAGGCGACTACAAAGATGCGGTAGGGATCGTCGCTATTGTTGTACTGATTGCGGTTTTGGGTTTCAGTCAAGAATACCAGGCGCAAAAAGCGATCGCCACTCTCAAAAAGCTATCTGTGCCGAATGTCAAGGTACTGCGTAACGGTCACTGGCAGGAAATCTCCGCCCGCTATCTAGTACCAGGGGACATCGTGCAGTTAGAAGCGGAGGATATTGTTCCAGCTGATTGCCGTGTTCTGGAAAGTGTTGGTTTACGAATTCAAGAAACAAGCCTGACAGGCGTATCAGAACCAACAGACAAAGACCCACAAACACTCTCGCGAGCAGACCTACAACTAGCGGAGCGCCACAACATGGTTTACATGGGTACAGTTGTTACTTATGGGCGCGGTCAAGCTGTAGTGACAGAAACTGGCATGAAAACGGAGATGGGGCGAGTCGCCTCAATGGTGCAAGCGGTAGAGCCAGAACCAACGCCACTCCAAAAACGCTTGGATAAGCTGGGAAAGGGACTAGCAGTAGCTTGCCTGGTGCTGGTAGCTGTGATTCTCGCTTTGGGAATGCTGCGCGGCGAGGACTGGAAAATCATGCTTCTGACCTCCATCACTTTGGTAGTAGCAGCTTTACCCGAAGGCTTGCCAGCAGTAGTGACGATTGCTTTGGCTCTTGGGGCCAGGCAGATGCTGAAACGGCGAGCGCTGATTCGCAACCTACCTGCTGTGGAGACATTGGGATCGGTGACGGTGATTTGCTCAGGCAAGACTGGTACTCTCACCGAAAACAGGATGACCGTTACAGTGCTAGATGTAGCTGGTCAGCGGCTAGATTTAACTACCCAGATGCGTGCTTCTGTCGGAGAAAAAAGCCAAGAACGACCATTTCTGCTGTGCCAACCACCTGCAATATCCCTGCTTTTGGCTGGTAGTACTCTGTGCAACAACGCTTTGCTAGAGCCAGACAGGGATGAACCGCGTTACTTCCGTGCCGTGGGCGACCCGACCGAGGGTGCTTTGGTTATGGCTGCTGCTCATCAAGGACTGTGGAAAGCTGACCTGGAACATCTCATTCCCCGTGTAGCAGAAGTTTCCTATGACTCTCGGCGTCAGCGTATGACCACTATCCATAAATTCCCGACAATTCCATCTAGAATTCCCTGCGCTTTGGAAACAGTTTGGCATTGGAGCGAGAAGATAGGGGGAATGCCTTACATTGCCTTTACCAAAGGTACGGTTAATAGCCTGTTAGATGTTTGCAGTCACATCTGGATCAACGGGCAGGCAAAACCACTCACCGAAATTTGGCACAGACATATTTCTGTTACCTATAACCAGCTAGCAAAAAATGGTTTGCGGGTCATGGGCGCAGCTTTTCGACCTTTGCCATCTGCCGAAGAGTGGCAGGACGTAGAGCAAGACTTAATTTTCATTGGTATGGTTGGTATGAACGACCCAGCACGACCAGAAGTGCGAGACGCCGTACTCACCTGCAAGCGTGCTGGTATCCGTCCGGTGATGATTACAGGCGACCATCCACTCACAGCTCAATTCATTGCTCGTGAGGTAGGTATCGCCAGCGATCATCGCATCTTCACAAGTGAAGAACTATCCCAATTAAATACTGAAGAATTGCGCTGTACGCTGAATGATGTATCCGTTTATGCACGGGTTTCCCCAGAACACAAGTTTGAGATTGTCGAGACTTTGCAACAACAGGGGCATATCGTCGCCATGACTGGTGACGGCATTAATGACGCGCCAGCTCTCAAGACTGCTGATATTGGCGTTGCAATGGGTATTCGGGGTACAGATGTAGCGAAAGAAGCAGCAGATATGGTGTTGCTAGATGATAACTTTGCTACTCTGGTTGCTGCCGTCAAAGAAGGACGTGTAATTTATGACAATATCCGCAAGTTCATTAAGTATCTGCTGAGCAGTAACGTTGGTGAGCTGTGGGTCATGCTACTGGCTCCTTTTTTGGGAATGCCATTGCCATTGTTGCCACTGCAAATTCTCTGGATTAACCTAACTACTGACGGTTTACCAGCCCTAGCTTTGGGTGTAGAACCAGCAGAGCCTGACACCATGAATCGTCCCCCTCATCCTCCTAACGAAAATATTTTTGCTCGAGGTATGGGCAGAGATATCATCTGGATAGGATTGCTGATGGGTATTGTATCTTTGGGTACAGGTTACTGGTACTGGAAAACGGGTAACTTTGCTTGGCAAACCATACTGTTTACTACCTTAACCCTCTCTCAGATGGGAAATGCCTTAGCAATACGTTCAGAACGTGATTCGTTGTTTAAAATTGGCATACTCTCTAACAAGCCACTGTTAGGAGCAGTAACTTTAACCTTGGGTTTGCAAATAGCAGTAGTTTACGTTCCTTTCTTCCAAAAATTGTTCAACACAGTACCCCTGTCAACAGTAGATTTAGCTATTTGTTTAGGTGTAAGTAGCGTAGTTTTCTGGTGTGTGGAATTGGAAAAATGGCTGCTTCGTCGCAGCCAGAGTCACACCCAGAAGTTGCATCTGCTTTCAGAAAGCGAGTGGAACAACGACGTTAAATTGCGTCAGCGCGCCAGTGGATCTGCTTTTGCATCACCACGTCTGCGTTTGTGTAATTCCTCGAAACCGGATGATCGTGCTTCTTTTTTGCGTCTGCATTTGCGTTTGAAAGCGAGTGGATATAAACGCAAGTGATTTGATCCCCCCTTTTTGAGGGGGGCTATTTTTTATATACCAGCAAAATCTTCTAAAGGAGCGATCGCGTATCTTCCCTTCTCATCCCGCTTTACGAGACCAAAAGCTAACAAATCTCTATCCATAAACAATTTAGTTGGTTTACCTCCCGCCTCAATCTTGGCATTAATCAATGCCATTGTGTAGCGTACGGTTTCGTAAACCCTTTCAGCATTCATAGCAGTTGTTGTAGGTTGGTTATTCCCTACAGACTCACACAGGCGGTAAACTCCATGATTTTGGGGAACTGGATAGCCATAGTGCTTAACGGCTCGTGGTAAAAAGTATCCAGCAGTAATTGGCCTTTCTTTGGAAGGACGTACACGCGAAAAAGCTGGATGATTTGGTGTATCAGCAGCAATACTACCAGGCATAAATCTGAGCATATTGAAATTGAGAAAGTCTGGGTCGCATTCTTCTAATCCAAATCGGATCGCATTCAAGTCATCTTCAATAGTCGTCACCTCATAATCAACAATTGCAGTTTTGCTGTCGTTCAGTTTTACCTTGGGTAGTCCCAGAATCAAAAAATAGCTGCTAGGTAATCCAGCTCTATCCATATCTGTGAAAACTTTCTTTACCTTTGCGGGATAATCTAGTGCTTGTTTGATTTGACTTTGCACAGAACCATTGAATTTGTGAATCGCTAGCGATACCTCTGGTAGGGTATGCTCTACACCAAAGAACATATACACGCAGTTATGCTCGACTAGATAGCACATCAAGTCGTAATCTATTTTGTCAATCCTGGTATTTGATCCCCAAACAAAGCCTTCCTGCTGCAAAATTTCTGCCTCTTGCTTTGCTGCTTTTTCGTGAACGGTAAAAGTGTCAACATCTAGATAAACGGCCTCATAACCATGCTGTTTGAGTTGTCTTAATTGCCTGCGCAGAGATTCCTCACTCAACCTGACAATGTAATTGCTTTCAGTGCTTTTATTGCAGAATCCGCATCTCCAAGGACATCCCCTTTGAGTGAAAAGTTGAGCTGTTTTTAGCTGTCTGCCATCCGGAGATCTAAAGATTTCCATGTCATGCACTTTTGGCACATGAATCAGCTGAAAGTTTTGATCAATATCATCAAAGTTATTTACCCTTGTGGCAATCGAGTAATGAAATTTACCATTTTCAGGGGTAGAATGATAGAGTTTTCCATCTCTATCCACAAAGCACAATCCTGGTAGGTGAGGCATATCTTCATAGAAAGTACCTTTGGCAATTGCATAAGCAATTTCTACAATTGATTGTTCGCCCTCACCTTCGCAAAATGCTGTTATCCAAGGAGTAATGCGAGCAATATCTTCAACTGCCTTTGTAGCATACCCTCCTACTAAAATAGGTACGTTTTCTCTACCCAGATTTTTTAGATGCGCGAATACTTGTTGTGTGTGTTCATCTATTTCCTGCCATTGGGTAGTCATGCAACCTGCAAAGATAACTAAATCGGCATCTTCTACCTCATCCAAAACATTTTTGATAGAAAGGTCGGGGCGTTCTAAATCGAGCTGTACAATATTAGTAAAGCCTGCGTTATGCAAACTAGAAGCAAGAACAGGTAGAGCTTTGTTAGCGCCATTAAAGCTTCTGGATTTGATCACTTCCCCGACAAAAACGATTTTGATTTTTTGAATGACATCAGTCATAACTGGCGTTCCTTAAAAGTATGGGTATTAGACCAAGGACTGTGGGGTTTGTGTGTGAGAAGCTTGTAAAAACGCACTTTCCCTGTAAACAGGCAAGATGCCTGTCCTACAAGTCACTGCAAGAGCTAATTACACAGGCGATCGCTCATCTCGTTCAACTGCACCTAAAGCCTTCAAAGAAGCTTTTTCAGCATCTGTTAAACCGCTAATGCCTGTAATTTCCATGTGTTCGTAAAGGCGATTAGACTTCAGCAACCGCATTCGGGTACACTTTTGCACATCCCAAAGCTGAATATTCTCATCTTCACCACCACTGGCAAGTAACCGACCATCAGCACTAAACGCGACTGAGCGGATTGCAGCTGTATGTCCGCGTTTCAGGGTATCTGCACAAACACCCGTGCTAACTTGCCACAGTTTCACGGTCGTATCGCCACTACCACTAGCAAGGAGTTTGCCATCAGGGCTGAATGCCACAGAGTAAACTTGTTTTGTGTGTCCCTCTAGGTTATGCAGACATTCACCTGTACTATAGTTCCACAGTTTTACGGTCTGGTCTTCGCTACCGCTTGCGAGAATTTTGCCATCAGGACTGAATGCTACTGACCAAACAAGATCCTTATGGTCTGTTAAAGTCCTGATACATTCCCCTGTGTGAACATTCCAAAGCTTGATCGTACTATCAGCACTGCCACTGGCAAGGGTTCGCCCATCGGGACTAAAAGCAACTGTCCAAACCCAGTGTTCATGTCCTGTTAATATCTGGAGACATTCACCTGTATTGACGTCCCAGACTCGAATTGTGCGGTCTTCACTACTGCTAGCAAGGGTTTGTCCGTCGGGACTGAAAACCACCGTCCAAACCCAATTGGTGTGTCCTGTTAGCGTTTGCATGCATGTGCTGTTACCAATATCTCTGATATCCCAAAGCTTGATAGTATTGTCAGCACTGCCACTGGCAAGCATTTGCCCATCAGGACAAAATGCTACAGAGCGAATGCGTCCTTGATGTCCCCTGAGTGAATGGCATTCATAGGTATGCAAGTTCCATAGTCCGATAGTATAGTCATCGCGACCACTGGCAAGCGTTTGATTGTTTGGACTAAATGCCACTGAATAGACATCACGGGTATAGCCTTGCAACACATTCAAGCAATTGCCTGTTGCTACATCCCAAAGCCTTGCTGTTTGGTCATCACTACTGCTGATGAGGGTGCGTCCATCAGGACTAAAAGCGATCGCCCATACTTGGCTGTGATGTCCTGTTAAGGTTAACAGACATTCACTTGTCTGGATGTCCCATAGTTTAATTGTGCGGTCTTCGCTGCCACTGGCAAGGGTTTTACCATCTGGGCTGAATCGGACTGAGTAAACTTTCTTGCTATGTCCTTTCAGTGTTCTTAGGCATTTGCCTGTGGCAATGTCCCAATGTTTAATGGTTTGATCTTCGCTGCTACTTGCTAAAATCAGTCCAGACGGACAAAAAGCAACAGAAAAAACATCACTCTTGTGTCCAGTTAAAGTTTTGAGACATTCTCCCGTGTGAATATCCCAAAGTTTGATGCTGCCATCAGCACTACCACTAGCAAGGATGCGATCAATACTAGGATTGAAGGTAACTGACCACACCCAGTCGCTATGACCTTGGAGGGTTTTCAGGCAGTTTCCAGTGTTAACATCCCACAGTTTAATAGTTTGGTCTTCACTGGCGCTTGCCAGGATGCGACCATCTGGACTGAAGGCGACGGAATAAACTTTATTTGTATGTGCTTGAAGTGTGTTCAAGCACTCACCCGTGTGAACATTCCAGAGTTTCACCGTATAATCTGCACTACCACTAGCTAGGATTTGGCTATCTGGACTGAAGGCAAATGCCCAAACCCAAGCAGTATGGCCCCTATAGATGCATAGTTGTTTGGTATCTGAAGCCTGCCAAAGGCGAACTTCTCCATTGATTGCGCCTGTGGCAAAGTACTCGCCATTGGGGCTAAATCCCACTGATACCAAACTGGACATTGTTTCAGCAAATACCGAACCTGTAAGATCGGCATTTGTAAAGCTGGTATTCTGTAACATGACATCTTCAAGGTAGGCCTGCCAGATAGTCAAGTCAGAAAAATCACGCCCACTTAAATCTTTTTGAGATTTTTCTATTTGCAGTTGACGCAGCAAATTAATCAGATTACCAGCAGCATATCCTTTTTTTGGCAAAGGCTCCTGTTGCAAGGCGGCTAGCATTCGCCGTAAATGGGATTCCAATTCTGCACCAAAAACACTGAGTAGCTTTCTTTTTAAGGGTTCTAAAATCAGTCGCTCTTGGGTTTTGCGAATATAATCAAGCGATCGCGCTTTCATCAAGGGATAGATATTGATAAATTCCAGGGTTTGACCTTTGCTGATTTCCTCGATGACCTGTTCCATCAATTTTTCTGTGACATATTCCATCACCACAGATTGCTGTCGAAACCGACTGGAACCTGTTTCTTTTTCGATTAGCGATCGCCGCAGTAACGACTCAACAGCTTCTAAAATTCTGATCGCTGGTTCTGGTGTAATCAAATCTTGTTGCAGTTCCGTTAAAGAAACGTATTCCCGATGAATTGCCAGCCAGTACATCAGTTGTTTTTCTAACTCTGACAAGCGCTGAAATTGCTGATCTAAAAGTGCGCGAATATCTCCGTAAACTGCGGTTTGTTCCTGAATTTGGTTTAAAAATTCTGTAACGTTATTACTAAACAAGTCATAGATTGTAGTAGCAACTATCTTTAAAGCTAAGGGGTTACCAGAGTATCGTGCTACTAATTCACGCAACTGCCCATCAGAACAATAACATCCTTTATCTTGTAAAATTGCTCTCGCTTCTTCTATATCCAATCCCGTTAGCTGCAACACTTTGACTGGCAGGTTTTTCCCCTCCAATGCTGCTACTTCTTTAGGCTTTTCGCGGCTAGTTAGCAATAAACAACTCTGGTGTACGCCTTCTGCTACCTTTTTAAACAGATAGCCGTAGTTTTCATACCCCGGTTGGTACTCTCCCGCACGTTCGAGGACTTTACCTTCTCCACTGCGAAGTACTGATTCGACGTTATCTAAAATCACCAAACAACGGTGTTTTTGCAAGGCATCGATCAGGCGCAGTATCAGGGTATTATCATTGTTTGGTAAGTCAGGTTCTGCTTCATGGGGCAAAAACCGCAACAACTGGGTGAGAATTTCTCCTAAAGACGGAGCATTACGGAGCGATCGCCAAATCAAGTAATCGAAATTTGTCTGTAATTTTCTGGCAATTCGTGCTGCTAGGACTGTTTTACCTATTCCTCCAATCCCCAAAATTGCTACCAGCCGACAGCGTGAAGAATCAGTACCTTCAATCCATTGTTCTAACTCTAAAAGTTCTTCTTCTCGACCCCGAAAATCTCCAACATCAACAGCCTCACCCCAGTCTTCACGCAGTAAGTTTAGATCTGCTTGATTTGTTTGCTGCTGGTATAAATCTAATAGCCTGTGCCTAAGATCGTAAAGTTTTTTGTTGCTGCTACCTTCGATGTTAAACTTGCGGTAGCATTCTCCCAATCTTTTTCTCACTGCTGGCTGGGATATTTTCAGTTTGTCAGCGATCTTAGAACCTGAGTTGTCTTTTAATGCCAGCAGTAGAGTATCTAACTCGGTTTTAGTAACACCATTCCTGGTTGCTACCTCTATGATGAAACTTTCTGGCAGCTGAGACATATCGGCAGTGCTTACCATTTTTAATCTCGCTCCACACAATATATCAGTATGTGAGATAACACCTTATAGCATGGTTGACTGACTTAGAAAAGAGTATTTATCCCAGTTCACAGTAATTACATACTAGAGTGTGGGGAGAAGGCAAGGAAGAGTGGGAGATAGGAGTGACAACCCCTAGCCCCCATCATCCTATTTCTATCACTGAAGTGAGATAAACTGATACTTTTTATTCAAATTCTGAATGCCCACCTCTGAATGCACTACCTGGGTATCAAGAACACCAAGTCAAAAACACAAAGTCAACTCTCGGCTCTTAGTGTTAAGTAAAGATAAAATCAGTATCAATTTGTATCTTGTCAATTTGGCAATATTTATGCTCAAGGCGTTTATAGCCTTGATATTTGCGTACCTTCTAGTTTTTTATTCGGTTTCATAGCCAAACTTTTTGTATAAACTCTTACTGTTATTCTAGCAATGTGAGATAAAGGGAGAAAGAAAAGATAAAATAGTTTACACTAGCTAGATATATCGACTTGCAATCCCTATATAAAGGTGTGTTATAAGTTATATATCTATATATCTATATGTGAGAGAGGTGATGGCAAGCAGTTTTTTTCTGTTTGGATATAAGTAGTTTCCAGTGCAATGCCACCAGTTTTGGTGATAGCTGCCAGTCCAGAATAACGGTAACCTCGCGGAGAGACTGATTATGACCTTCTCACCATTCCCTGAATTTTTCAGCAGTTCCGATGCCATAAAAATGTATTTGCAGATCGGGGACGCGTCTTGGAAAACATCGCCGACGCTCAAACCGCAAAATAAGGAAAGACAAGGCTTTTCTCCGCAGGAATTATGCTTGATCGAGTTACACCCTGTCTTTTCTCACATGAGTGTACTGCTGATGGAAGCCGTGCTGTTAACTGGACATGGCGAGTTTGTGACTCGTAGTAAAAAGGAAAATCATCAAACAGCAATTCAACTTTCTGGACACATCAGTCATCGTTACCGTTTGAATAGGCAGGAAATCGAGGAATTTCAAGTGATATACGACAATATCTTGGAAAATTGGATTGTTTGGAAGCAGTCCCGTAAAAACACTTGAACCGCCGCTGCATTATTTTTAGCTTGCAACCACCATACGGTTGAGACAACGAAGGTGGGGCGAGGTCACAAGCAAAATTAAATATCTGCAATCTTTGAGACATTTGGCTTTTGATCAAACGAGAAGTTGACAAGCCGGTGAGGTGATCGAATCGCTTCCCGGCTTTTTGCTTACATAGTTTTCCTTGCAAGGATAGTGTCATGAAAAATAACAACCTAGAAATAACGATTTTGATCGCGATCGCCATCCTCCTTATTAGTTACGCTAGATCCATTTACTCAAACACCACCAATTCCAATCCAAGTACAGTAACAATTAATCAACAGCAACTAGCAAACAACTTACCAAAGGTTTACATCGCCCTTGAAACTAACTCCCAAGAAACCACAGAACTTAGCCAAAACATCCTCTACTGGTTAGCGCGGCGGAAACAAAATCAGTGGAAGTGGGTTGCAATTGATATTTTGATCGGAAAAAGGGTTGAAAACCTCTATTCTCAAGCAGCCAAACATCGGGACTTGGAAGTATTAGGCGAGCAAGTCAAAACTGTACGATCGTCTGACCAAGCCTTGATTCAAGCTATACAGCGCTTCAAAGATGAAATTGAGCAAAGTCAACAGCAACCAGTATACGGATTCATCGTTACTAAGGGAACTACCAATCCCTCTTCTTTGGATGTGATTAGGCAGATTTGCCAAAAGCTAGCTGCAAATGGTCCTTTGAAAGCGCGTATAACCATGATTGGTCTGTCATCAAAAAATCGTTTGCTCATGTCTGAAGCTTTTGCACCTATCAGAGGAAATGTGCAATTTGCTGGTGCAACTGAAGAGGAATGGAAAAAACTTTTAAGTTTTGGGAGACCAGAGAATGAGAATTTTAAATTGGCTGATTAATTGGTTTAGGAACTGGATATACATTGACAGCCCCCAAATTCCCTGGCGGTGGGGACAGTGGGAAGTAGAGAGTTTATTCGATAATCCCCACACCCGCCCTTTGGCTGAATTTTTGAGTATCTTAGAACCGCAACTATTAGCACAATGGTATGCAAGTGTTGCTCCGGCGGCTGCGGAAGTCCGCAAAGCAGCGATCGCTCTAGAGGAACTCCTTCGCCGCAAAGACGAAGTATTGCTACAACTAGCAACAGTTGAGAACACCGATGCAAGTCCGGTTTGGAAAAATTCCCACCTACAAATCAAAAATTACTGGGAATGGTTGCTCACTATTGGTTTATCGCTGATGTTGTTTTTGGGTATTGCCGAAACTCTGCGTATAGAGATGGAAAACTTAGCTCCCGAACAATGGCCCTTATTTTGCCTAGCGTTGCTTGGAGCAATTTGCCTTACGGCTGGAGCCAAGCTGATGGTGATTCGTTGGGTGAAAGCCACACGTAGCTATGAACCAAAACGTAGTTTTTTTGATTGTGAGGGCTATGCTAACCCTGTGGCTTTTTGGTCGCGCATCATTTCTGGAGATAGTGCTGTATGGCTAAGTATAGCGATCGTCCTGTTAGAAATAACTTTTGCCGGACCAGGATTTATCCGCCTACTACCTTTTGACTTGCGAAAACAATTACTGATTAAATTTTCTGCCTTTATGGGTACAGGAATTGCTGCTTTGACCAACGTTGGTTTAGCTTGGGGTACTGCTCTGAATGAAATTCGGTTAGAGCAAGAATTGACAAAAGAAGAAGCTTACCAATTAAAGTCAGAGTGGCAAAAAGCTCAAGAAAGAAAATTTGAGACTCGGCGACAAGCAGAAGCAGTCAAAGTTGTTTTCAAAGAAATCGCACAAGAGATCGAAGAACAGAAACGGTTAGTGAAAGACCTCAAAAAACGCGCCCAACTCGAACACGAACGCTGGGAAGCCGCCGTCAAGCGCCACTTCCGGAGATGGCTCAATGCTCATCCCAAAAGGTGGGAAAGATTTAAGCAGTTCTACAACCTATATGAGAACAGAATTGTTGACTCAGTATTATCTAGCGGCAAACAAACACTTTCAAGAAATATTGGGGAGATGCACAGCGATGGGGGATGATAAACAAGTACCAAAAAAGCAGCAAGTCAATGTGGAATTACCAACTCAATTTGGAGGGAGACAGATTCAGCAGTTAGATATTCAAGATAGTAAAGCTCATCCACATGCTGATTTCAATTGGTATCTTCTCAATCAAATTGGTGTTCCTGCCAGAATACCTGATGTTTTGGCCGATCTGGTACTGTGGTTGGCTGCAAGCACATTTTTGGGTTCGGTGGGGAAGCAATTCATTCAATTTCCAGGCGTACTCGCAATCATAGCTATTGTCTTAGTAATTCTGCTTTTCCTCAGCATCTACGTACTGAAAACAGCTTCACAGCCTAGTATTCGTTGGTCTTTACTATACCGTTGGGTTTTGCTTTTCATCGGTGTTTGTTTAGGAGGTCGCTAATGTCTCAAATGTATCTAGCTCAACAACAAAAATGGCTCGATGACTACCATCACTCAGCTAGAGCAGCGATCGCTGGATTAATTGTTAGCTGCGGTATCTACATGATTGGTGCATACAGCAATCAACTTTTGATGAGATCTGCCTGTTCGCTTCTAAGCGTGATTTCTGCCTATTCAGTCACACAAGTGCGATGGGTAGCGAGAAACAATCACGCCATCTTAGAAGCAAGTAGAGATATTTCTGCACAGGCTACTCTTGATAATTTATTCTTGGGTATGCGCCCAGAGATGATGCCTGAATCTACTGAAAGTGTGGAAGGCGTTACTATCTTACCGTTATCTCCAAGCGATGATGATAATTAAGTAATTAGATTCGTTCGCAAGCGCCGGCCAGCTTTTCGGTTGACGCTAGTGGTTTGCCAAAGCAACTTTGCGGAGTTTGTAGTTGGCGCTTTCGCGCTGAAGCGTTAACTACAAACAATACTTACCCAGCAATTTTGGTTTGGTGGAGTACTAGCCGCGGCGGTTTTCTGGTTCCTGGCGTTTCCTGTGGTTTTCTTCCTGTTTAGTGAATCTGTAAATACCGTATTTCGCAACTCAACGCCCAATCATTACCAGTGAATTGGATGCAGTTGCGCAACCAGTGGGAATACTCACACGCGAGCCGCTTCGCGCTTCAGCTAATCGGGTTCAGTATGCCATTGCTGTCCGTAATTCTTGAGACTCCTAGAGAACGTCCGGGCGATCGCTGTGGATTTCGTCAAGCTGAATAGGAA
>JANZYY010000110.1 GCA_026419705.1 Fischerella sp. | reverse complement strand
ATGCTGCCCCAAACAGGTAAAATCCGAAATTGTAAAGGGTGTAGTCTAGCATCCCTAGCCAAACCAGTTGTGCTCGCTGTGAGCCGCGTGCTGAAAGAATCAAAGCGATAACTAGAATCGGGACGGCTACAACCAGCGTTACCCAGTCATTGCCAAACCATCCTAGAGTAACATAGTGGTTGTCTCGGTACAGGTCGTCGATGAAAAGTCCCCCTGCAGCTGCAATTCCCGCTAAGACTGCAATTATGCTTGAGAGAACATAGGCGGATTTGAGTTTAGAATCTAACATTTTCCACTCCTTTGTTCAAGCCGCAGTTTGTGGATGAACATCTAATCTGAGGTAGTTTCTGGCGATCGCTATATTTCACTGTCAACTCGATTGTTTCTGACTCGTAACAGAACCAGAACGAGTATGAGAAAAATTTTTGCAAATATTTCCCTCACCCCTGTTATATCTGCTATTAGGCACCTATTTATCCTTCATCAATAAATTGTGAGTTCATGGATTTATCCTCATGTGTTGAATGTATTATTTTGTGTAGAGACGCGATTTGCGACGTCTCTACGGTATGCAATTAATTGGTTCAAAGTTTACTTGCGATCGTCTGTAAAATTATTGTTGAGTCCTGGAAATACATATAATTGACGATTTAATACACCTGGGGTTGCATATTTGCGGGATGATATTTATTTCTCTCCCTCTGTGAAATGTCTTTCTTTGCATACTTCGCGTCTTTGCGGTTCGTTCTTTCATCCCCATTTTGTGCAAAGCCGACGATTTAATACACCCAGTATCCAATCATCTGCAATTCCTGCTTGTCCATAAGCTTTACCTTTAGTTTCGCAGTCAAATTTTAAACTGCTATCGGTGACTTCGATGATGAAATAAACTT
Organism: Fischerella sp.; assembly: GCA_026419705.1. Taxonomy (GTDB): domain Bacteria; phylum Cyanobacteriota; class Cyanobacteriia; order Cyanobacteriales; family Nostocaceae; genus PCC9605. The sequence continues at coordinate 10,760 of JANZYY010000110.1, read as the reverse complement.
CGCTGGGGTAGAATAGTGGTCTGCATAGTCGAGTGGATCTATTTTGACAATTGCAATATCTGGTTCCGGTTCTGAGTTTTGTTGAGTACGATTGGGTCTCGAATAAATATCCAGACTTGATTACCCAATAGTTTCTCCAGTAACTTATATGTTCTTCCCACCGCAGAACAATGTCCCGTACCCTTCGCACCATCCAAATACTTTTTCCTTCCAGCAGTTCCACTCGCTCATCTTCATCTCAAATCCCCGTCTCAGCCATACGGTGATACTCTTGAACTGTCCGCAAACGTAAGTTAAAGGTAGTTTCCGTGCTTCGCGTAGCTTATATACAACCAAGTACAAGAGTCTCGGCAAATACAAGATTTATCCTTGGGTAACCGTACAATTACAAATGACTAGCGATCGCCAGTCCTAAACCTAACCCCCTAACTGACGAAAGCGGTCAAAAATATACAGCAGAAACTCAGGACCGATACCCTTACCAAAAAGGCAGCTAGTAATTATATCATATGTATCAATCAAAACTTTAGCTGTGGGTAGACAGCCCATTAATGTTGATTGAAAATTAGGTAAATGTTAGACGCACCCAAAGTGGAGAACTAGCCCCAATCAGGTGCGTCTTGTATTTTTTTCTACTTCCCTAAGTCTCTGTACTTTCCAATTACGGAGCGAGAGCATTACCGCGAATGAGGCTACCAATCGTCTTGGCAGTGATTTTGAGCTGGGTGATGGGATTAGCTGGCACAACCGTTTTATACAGGTAGCTATCAAAAGTCAGCCGCTGCACATCGCGATCGCCACACATTTCCACAAATGCTTCACGGGTAGCATCAGAACGATAAAATACGGTTTGCAGGAGGTCCAGCACCTTGTAGGTGAGTCCGTATTTTTTATCCCAGCGCTTCAGGTAAACTTTGAGGTCAGCTTCTGTGGGGATGCGAGTACCGCCATTGGACATTTCCACAATAGTTTCGGCACACATCCGCCCGGATTTGGCAGCAAAGTAAATGCCTTCACCAGAGGACTTGGTAACGTAGCCTGCTGCATCTCCCACCAAAGCTACACGACCAACAACGCGGCGGGGGCGGGGATGTTCAGGAATCGGGTGTGCTTCTACTTTAATAATTTGACCGCCGATCAGCTTGCGAGCAGCACGGGCGCGGATTCCAGCTTGCAGTTGCTTGATGCTGGCTTTGTTGATATGCATCGTACCTGTGCCAACAGCTACATGGTCGTATTTGGGGAAAACCCAAGCGTAGAAATCTGTAGAAACGTCGTCGCCGACGTACATTTCCGCTAGGTCGTTGTAATAGACCATTTGTTCTTGGGGTAGGCGAATGCGCTCTTGAAAAGCAATTGCATAATTGTAATCCCCAGCATCAATTTCCTTGGCAATGCGGGAGTTAGCTCCATCTGCCCCGATAATTAAATCAACTTTCAGGGTTTTGGTAATGCCCTGAGCACCACCTTCTGTATGGTCTACGTAATGGATGGTATAAGGATCGGTATTGTTTGTGGGAATATCAAGTTTATGAACGGTGGCATTAATTAAATGTGCGCCTAATTTTGCCGCCCGATTCCGCAGGTAACTATCCAGCACCTCGCGACGACACATTCCTATATATTCTTCTTCTTTTTCGAGATAGATATCAACCTCACGATTGGAGGGTGAAATCATTTTCATCTTCCGCACTTGGCGATCGATGATATCCTGGGGCAGGTCAAATTCACTGACCATGCACAGGGGAATTGCACCGCCACAGGGTTTAGCATTGTCTAACTTGCGCTCAAATAGGTAGGTTTCCATCCCAGCTTTCGCCAAAGTCTCTGCGGCAGATGAGCCAGCTGGGCCTGACCCAACAACAGCAACCCGTAGTGTCAAAGGTCTACTCCCAATCTTCACATTTACCGAAAGCATCGTATCACGGAGTTTTAGCGGATTTCTCTGTCAATCTCAGGATTTCACGGAATTGCAATATTCCTTAATGTTTCGCAAGGAAAAAGGCAATAAGGATAAAGTATTCTTATGTATCCTTGTGTACGCTGTCTATAGCAACTGACAGAATGGATTTCTCTATTATTCTCAATCTGGTTTTTTCTGGAGGCTATTTGCCAGCTGTGTCCTTGCTAGAAGTGGGGGATCTGTCTTTTTAAATGTTGACTTGCTTAACTATCTCTTGATATGCCTGCTGACACTGTTCGTAATTTTCCGGTAAAATCTCGGCATTGCCAAAACACAATTGCTCGTGAGTGCTAATTAAAGTTTCATAAGGCTGGATTTGCGGACAAGATAAGCGTAGTAATTGCAGATATTCACCACCAGTGCGGCTTTTCTTGTGAGGAAGAATTGCTTGTTCGTGCAAGTGCTGCAACATCGCCAAATAAAGACAGCGACAAGCCTCTCGGTAATTTTCTTGACGGTAAAATTTTTGCGATCGCGCCCACAAACTAGTTATCGACAATTCACTGTCTGAAAGTCGAGCATCATAACTACCAATATTGCCACCCCTAGCCAGCCAGGAATATAAATAAGGACTAAATTCTCGCCACAACCGCCAAACCAACCAAGCTAAGAACAAGCCTAGTCCTAGCCAAAATAGAAACTTCAACAGTGATGTGAACCAAGGATCTATCGACAATCCAGAAGGTAATTCTGGCAGCGCTGCATCGAAGCGAGACAAATAGTATTCAAACCATTCTCCCACTTGTTGCTGAAACTGAGAAATTTGCCAACCCCAACTAGTCTTTTCAAAAGAATCCGTCGTCATACATCATTAAATAACCATCAACTGCCATAGCATATTTTTGTATTACTTCCTTGCCACCACAAGATTACCTGACTAAAAAAAGGGGGTGTAGGGGGTATAACAACAGCCATATTTTTATTCACCCTGGCATACAAACTTTCTTCCTTTGTGTCCTACCCTTACGGTCAGCCCTACTCTACGAGAAGCTGCGCTGTGCGCGTCTACGTCAGTCGCTCATAGGAGAAACCCCCAAGACCGCGCTGACTCTCCGCTACGCGTCTAATGCGTTCTTTGTGGTTCGTTAAACAGTAATCTTCGCGCGTCTAACGACTAATGTGCCAGAGCAAAGATAATTCGCTGAATTAAGCAAGCGCTTACCAGTTTGAGCTTGGATGTAATTGAGTTTAGCGATCGCTTTAATAATTCTCTATCTGAGTTTAGCAAAACTATCCGAAATCCGTGAAAAATCCGGCCATAAATCCAAAGTGAGCCTGGATAGCCCTTTTATCCGTTTTTTCGCAGGCTGTTGTGTTTTTGGTGCTTGAGGTTAGGGAGTTGCCAATTGTAAGATCACTTCTAGCAACCAAGGACAAAGGCGTTGGCACCATACAGCTAAATGACTTTGCCATCCAACCAAAATTTCCGGTGAAGCTTTTTGCAATCCACAAATAAATGCTTTAGCTACTCGTTGGGGAGTCATTGGCATCACCCAACGAAATAACTTTAAGTCGCGCACCATGTCTGTGTTTGTAAGAGTTGGCAGTAATGCTATCACCCGAATGTTATGTTGAGCTAGTTCGTGACGCAAAGCTTGAGTGAAGCCTAGAATTGCAAATTTAGTAGCTGAATAAGTCGCCATGGTTGGTGCTGCAACCTTTCCCATCAAGCTAGACACATTAACTATTATTCCTTCGCTTCGGCTGGCCATGCGTCTAGCCATCATATGAGTCAAGGTGTAGGTTCCCAATAAATTGAGAGAGAGTTCTTCTTGAACCTGGGGCAGTTTAGATTGCAAAAAGGAGTTTTGGTAGGCTACACCTGCACAGTTTACCAGCAAATGAATCGGACCGTAACTGCGCCAAAGTTGGGCAACGGCAACATTCACGAACACTGGCTTAGTTAAATCTAATGCCATGATTGTGGTTTCTACTCCCATCGCCTCTATTTCTTGAGCCACCTCTGCTAACTTTTGGCGATCGCGTGCTACCAAGATCAGCCGCTTCATGCCTTGTTGCGCCAATTCCAGAGCAATGGCACGTCCAATACCACGGGAAGCCCCAGTTATTAGAGCTACCTTGCCTTGAATATTCATGGATTTGAACCTCCATAATTCCAGTCTTACTGCACCTTAGTCATACAATCGCTTTCAGAACTTTTCCGCATTTGGGTACAAAGTAAGACAAATTATTGAATCTGTTGAATTTCACTTAAAATCCAAGGCCGAAAATTAACACTTCCTGCGATCGGCAGAATGGATATAGTTCATCATTTACTCCTCTGTTTGATACCAGGGTTTACCTGTATCGCTTATTGTCTTACACACTTTAACAATTAAAACAAGTACCTGCAATATTTATTAATAAATTTTTCTTAATACTTCTGACCAACAAAAATGTAGAGCAATTTAGAAAGCACTTATCACGCTTGTAAACGAGGCAGAAGAGTATCCACCCGTGTCGGGTGAGACTTGGGCTGCGAACGCCTTCTGCTTTTTTTGGTAATATTTTTGTATAAGTTATTCTTACCAGTAGTTCAAACTTTTCTAGATTTTCTCAAAAAAGAGGCTATTTACCGAAATTTTCAAAGTCAATTCATCGTGGCAGCAAATTATAGATATAAAAAAGGCAAAAAGAGAACTCCAAAAATTCGGCCTCAGTAGCCAGTTTTTGGGGTTCTGCTTTTACCTTTTATACGGAACAGCCGATCTGTATACATTTGTGATTTAACGATCAAAATCTAGACAGGAATCGCCCCATCAAGATTAAATTAATCCTACGGGACAAGCAACGTTTGTTCCTCCTAACCCGCAATACCCACTGGGATTTTTACCTAAGTATTGCTGATGGTAATCTTCCGCATAGTAAAATTCCGGTGCATCGAGGATTTCTGTAGTAATCTTTCCATAGCCCGCCTTACTGAGAGCTTTTTGATATGCGTCCCGCGATGCTTCTGCTAGCTTTCTTTGTTCTTCAGAATATACGTAAATCCCAGAGACAGGTATTGAGTACCAACGTCATTACCTTGACGCATTCCTTGGGTAGGATCGTGGTTTTCCCAGAATACTTTAAGCAAGTCAGTATAACCGATAGCTTTGGGATCGTACACAACCCGTACCACTTCATTATGACCTGTCATTCCAGTACAGACTTCTCTATAGGTGGGGTTGGGAGTGATCCCAGCTGCGTAACCCACTGCGGTAGTGTAAACTCCAGGAAGTTGCCAAAATTTGCGTTCTGCACCCCAAAAGCACCCCATGCCGAACATGGCCATTTCCATACCTTCTGGGAAAGGAGGTAGGATAGGATTACCGTTGATATAGTGACGGTTGGTTACTGGCATAGGCTCTGCTCGTCCGGGCAAAGCTTCTTCAGGAGTAGGCAAGGTTAATTTTTTACCAAATCCAAATAGCACCATTGACTTAGACTCTGATGGGTGAAAAATATTTTTACTTTACTTAATATTATGAACTACCCTTGTACTAAGTGCTACGTGCAGGTTAAATAATTGCAACTGTCATTCTGGCCTGTGAACAAAGTTTTGATGGGTTCCTAGTCAGGACTTTAGTCCTGGATTTTTAGGCACTGAAGTGCTTACTACAAACCCATTAAAATTAATGACACAGACTACTACTAAGCAATGACCAATGACCAATGACTATCGTTCTTGCTCAATTACAGCAGGTTCAGAGAAATAACTATTAATTTTATTCAGAATAGGTATTAATAGCACCAGCATCATCGCAGAGAACATGTCTCCACCCCAACTTTCATGCAGCCAGTGAAAAGCACCTTCTTGACCCGTACCGTGAAAGTATGTCAGTAAAGTGTTACGAATGATATTGCCACTAACACTAATGAATAGGGCTATAGATAAAAACAAAATGGTTTTACGGCGGGAAGACAAGGCGCCAGTCCAATAAAGCAGCATCAAGCCAACGTAGAGAGTAGTAAACAACATTTTTAACCCTGCACAGTAGGGAGCTACTTCTACGATGCGTCCTCCCACATAGATATTGATTTCATCGACAGTTACTGCCATACCAAACTGATTTAAGATAAAGCCCGCAGTACCAGCGATGAAGCTTTGTAGGGGAAAAGTATAGGGAGCAATTAAATAAGGTACTAGTGTTGGTGTTGCTAGAAAAACTAACACTAGGGGAAATCTTTGCAATTTCAAACCAGGAATTCCTTTTAACCATAAGCATAATCCGGTCAGTATGGTGGGAAAGGAAAAATTAACCCATTCACTGATGCCACTCAGATAAAAAATGCCTCCTACTAACAAAAATACAGCACCTAAAGGGTGGATACGATTTGGTAGTCTTTGCCATAATTTGCGATTTTTCCAAGTTATATAAGCAGCGAAAGGTAAACCAATAATACCGTGACTAAAATATTCGTGTTCTGTACTGATATTTTTGTTTAACCAACCATCTAACCAATGGAATAAAAGGGGAGCATAAAGCAGCCCCAAAATACCTAAAATGCCTAGGCTTAATAATTGTGGTGAAATAGTATGTTGAAATTGACGCTGGTTCAGCATAATTTTTAACTATGGTCATTAGTCATTGGTCATTTGTTAGTAGTTAGTGGTTAGTAGTTAGTGGTTAGTGGTTGGTTGTTGATTGTAGAGACGCTTCAAACAGCGCGTCTGTACATTAGTTAGTAGTTAGTGGTTTCCTTCTCTCCATTACCCACTCCCCCACTCTCCCACTTTCTTTATCTCCGCCTTTTTCAAGTCAATAAAAGCTTTTCGGAAGGAGAATTAGTTACCAGCGCATGCGCGATCGCGCTTGTGACTTGCTGAATTTGGCTATTGCTTAAACCTGGATACATCGGCAACGATAAAATTTGCTTTGCCAGCATTTCTGCATGAGGAAAGTCACCGACTTGATAACCTAAGTTAGAGAATGCTGGTTGGAGATGACAGGGAATGGGGTAGTGAATTCCGGTTTGAATTCCTGCGGCTGTTAGTTGTTCTTGGAGTACAGAACGCTCTATCGGACAAGAATCACAAACTCTGATGACGTACAAGTGGTAAACGTGTCCCTCGCCACTGTGGTTTTGTATCGGGATAATTCCGCTAGCTGCTAGGGGTGCTAGTTGAGTGTCGTATTGCTGGGCGATATTGAGGCGATCGCGATTCCACTGCGGCAGATATGGTAATTTTTGCTGCAATACAGCTGCCTGGATCGTATCTAAACGGCTATTTGTACCTGCTTCTGTATGAAAGTACTTTCGGAATGCTCCGTAATTCCGCAAGCGTACCATTTTTTCGGCTACATCTGGGTCTCGGGTGATGAGCATTCCCCCATCACCAAATGCTCCTAAATTCTTGCTGGGATAAAAACTAAAAGCTGCTGCTATTCCTACTGAACCAGCGCGATATCCTTCTCGTTCGGCTAGATGTGCTTGTGCAGCGTCTTCAAAAATGAGTAGTTTGTAGGTATCGGCTAAGTCCAAAAGCTGCTTTGGCGATACCATTTGACCATAAAGATGCACTGGAATAATAGCTTTGGTTTTTGAAGTAATTGCCTTTGCGGCTGCGTCTAAATCAATTAAAGCTGTTTGGGGATCGCAATCTACAAAAATTGGTTTTGCACCTGCACGTAACACACCAATTAATGTTGCTATAAAGGTGTTGGCTGGCAAAATTACTTCATCTCCAGAACCGATATTACAAGCTTGTAAACCAAGGGCGATCGCATCAGTTCCACAGGCAACACCAATTCCGTATTTTGCGCCAGAAATTGCAGCAAATGCTGCTTCAAAATCCGAAAGTGCTTGTCCCAGAACAAAATCTCCTTTTTCCAAGGTATCTTGAATTGCCTGTAGGAGATGGTTGTAAATTGACTGGTGTTGTAAATTCAAGTCTACAAAAGGAATTACTGTTGATAGATTATTATTCATTTTCATAAATACTTAAAAATTCAATTTCAAAAAATAGTAGTTAGTAGTCAGTGGTTGTTTGTTGTTTGTTGTTTGGAACAACCACTAATCAAGGACCAATTACCAACAACTAACCATTTTCCATTCCGATTAGTGTTATCTTACCCAGGTAGAATCGGATACTAACGTAGTTAAGGATTAAAACGGCAATACTGAGTATAATCGTAACTGAGCAGAAAGGATATGTATGTCGTCCGTTACTCAATATATTGACCCTTGGCACTGCCTAACTGGGGCAAAAACTTTTGGCCAGTGAAAAATTTTACTACCAACTTGTTGATCTAACGGAAAATTGGGGAATGCTTAAAAATAGCAAATAACCCAGAGAAAGTGGTTATATAAATTACACTATCAAAAAAATATCAAGGTAGCGATGGTAATGATAGAGTCTGAACACAAATTATTGCCCTTGCAGGATGGTTGGGCATCCCCGGAAACTCGAGAACAACAGCGCCTCAAGGCTCTGTCAGAATTAGGTTTGCGACAACCAGAAACGATTCCAGTTTTTGAAGAAGCGACTCAAACTGCTGCTCATTTTTTGGAGGCGCCAATTTCCATTTTGGGATTTGTGGATCAAGAACGCCATTGGTTTAAATCAGCAGTGGGTTTATCTAGGCTGGGATTAATGAATCAGTTGGCACAAAACCGTCAATTATTACGCCGGGAGTCTTTTTGTACTCAGGTGGTAGAAAAATCGCAAACTATAGTAATAAATGATACCAAAACTTTGACTGATGCGGAGCTTGCTGCTAGCAAGTTGCTACTAGATTATGGCATTCGTGCTTATTTAGGAGCGCCACTATTTGATGCTTCCGGAAATTGTTTGGGTGCGCTAGCGGTAATGGATTTAGTACCGCGCAACTTTACTAATCGAGACCTTGAGTTTTTGCAGATCATCGCTCGTTGGAGTATGAGTGAATTTGAACGCAACCGACTCCTGCAAGCGACTTCAGGAACCAGTATTTCTAAGGGTAGTCCTGATTGGTCACTCCCACAAGCAAATACCAGTGAAATTAGAATCACTCCCGTTACGTTTTCAACCGACTCAGTTCCTACTAACCAACTCAAGTTAGAACTTTTAGGCCAGTTAACTCAGGAGTTGCGTACGCCTTTAACATCTGTATTAGGCATGGCTAGTGTTCTCAGCCGTGAAATTTACGGGCCTTTGACTACTAAGCAGAGAGAGTATTTAGAAATTATCCAACATAGCGGTCGCTATTTGCTTTCCCTGGTCAATGAAATTTCTGAACTGGGAGCAATGGATGAAGCTCAGAAGGGACTAAATCTAGCTCCTGTAGATATTGAAATGCTATGTCAACAAGCAATAAATACTCTTGAAGAAGCAGCTAATCGCCGCGAGCAAGATATTCGTCTGTCTCTCGAACCAGGACGCAATCGTATTTTGCCTTTGGATAAAGACAAGGTGCGACAGATGCTGTATCACTTAGTTTTCAGCGTGATCCAGTTATCTGCTACGGGTAGTGTTGTACGAATTCATGTCTCTTATAAAGACGATGCGCTCAACATTACAGTTTGGGTTTCGCATCCTTGGTTAGGAGACGGTATCACTGAAGTTGACCCTTATTTTTGCCCTAGCGTAGCGCCACTGCTGGAACTATCAGGTGAGACAGCAACTTTTAATACTCATTTAGAAAACCAGGGAGAAGCAGAGAGCTTGCCAATAGTTGCCAACAAGTCTCAAGATGTGAGAGTTTCCACTTCAAGTATACTGGATGCGACAAAACGACATGGTAACCTCTCACGCGAAAGCTTGGGCTTGTTACTCAGTTGTCAGTTGGCAGAACTGCACGGTGGATATATTTCCATTCAAGGTTCACCAGAATCTGGATTCCGCTACGTACTGAGTTTGCCATTAAATCAGGAGAAAGCAGAAGCAATGAATGATGTTTCATCTACTACTACTTCTTCTGAGTAGCAATCATCAACTAATAGGGAATAGAGAATGGGTGAGGATTGTGAAATTATGAAGAATCTTAATGCTAAAAATTTCATAATTCATAATTCATAATTCATAAATTTTTTCTTCTATCTTCAATTAGCATGGACTATAAATTGGAAGTTTTTCAAATTTTGAGAAATACTAATCTATGCTAGTTGCTTACAGCATCATATGAATCTAATCTGGCAAAAATTCACTTTATCCCATTTACCACTCAAGGAATATCTTGACACCAGCTATCTACATGGTTTTCTTGTGGGGTTGTTGCACTCTTGGCGGCAAACCAGTATTTTGTTGCAGTGGGGAGATATAATAGCGGCAGCCTTAGTCAGTTTGGTGTTGGTTTTAGCACCATTTACGGCGACCAATACAACTCTGCTGGGGCTGGTGCTGGTAGCTTGTGCGGCATTTTGGCTACTGCTGACTATATCTGATGAAGTTACATCTTCCAACAATACATTGTTTGTCACTCCAATTCACTTGTTGGTGCTGCTCTACTGGGCAATTAATGTAGTTGCTACAGCTTTATCTCCAGAGAAAATAGCAGCGTTCAAAGGGCTGATAAATTTTACACTGTATTTGCTGCTATTTGCACTGTGTGCCAGAGTACTGAAATCGCCCCGCATTCAGTCTTATTTGCTGGTTTTGTACTTGCACGTGTCTTTGCTTGTGAGTATCTATGGAGTGCGGCAGAAGTTTTTTGGTGCTGCACAGTTAGCAACGTGGGTCGATCCTGAGTCTCCATTGTCTAAAAATACTAGGGTCTATAGTTATTTGGGTAATCCGAACTTGCTGGCTGGATATTTGTTGCCAGCTGTAATTTTGAGTTTAGTGGCAGTGTTTGCTTGGCAAGGATGGCAGCGTAAAGCTTTGGCTGTCACTATG
>JANZYY010000109.1 GCA_026419705.1 Fischerella sp. | reverse complement strand
ATTCTACCTTGCCACTTCCCCTCCTGTGGGTTCAGAAGCTCTCCTAACAGTGATTTGGCTACAAAACTGCCCAATACCGCCATACTCACCAACAAAAGCACAATCTCAGCAATGGTGAGATTCCCCTGAATTTGTTGTAAATACAGTAACTTAATTGCTAATAAACTGATAATAAAAATAATTACTTGCAATTCTAATTCATATAGTGTATTATTAGAGAGTTTTTTATTAAAAAAAAATTCCTTGCGATTACGGAAATTAATAGTGCTATTCATTACGATACCAAGTCAGATAAAGATCTGCGATTAAAAAAACTGTCAAAGAACTGTAAAATTCTGTCATTCTTAATTGAAGAACATCAAGAGATTGCATGTTTCCTTCTCAAGAGTGGTTTAATACCATTTCTTCTTGATCCCATTATTCCTCGTTACCTTCCTTGTCCTCCTTGGTTTATTTACTCACCAAATGTATCAGGCTGATAGTGAAACGATATAAGTGGTTTTGTCTATGCTATCTGACAAAAAGCACAGGCAGCATCATATATAACTACAGTTGCTTCCACAGTTATTACGCACAAAATGAGTATTTTAAGCAGTTTTAAATTGATGATATATTTCTAACTACAGAATCATAAACCGGAAGAATACTGGTGTTGATTTAGTCTGGTATCTGAAATTGTTCTTAATAACAGTAGGCTGGGCAGATTTGACCGTTGTGAAATCAAGATTTTTGCAGCGGTTTGCATTTCCGGAGAGTAGAAGAGATTAGGGTTATGAACTATTACTTGCTGCTTCGGTAGTGATGCGCGTGGTAATTCCCTTCTCGCAATCAGCGGCTTTGTAAGCGATCGCATATTTGTAGGGGACTATTCTGCGGGGTTCCTTGAACATAGAAAGTTTAGGCGATCGCAACCTTTGCCACCTTCACTACTGCGATCGCTCGTGATTTGAGCAAACCAAGGCGAAGGAGATAGCGACCTCGGTAGATCTACCATTCGTGGGAGTTAAATTTCTAAATCTAGGGAAGTTAGAGTGGTTCATCCCTCAGGTGCAATTCTCTGTTTCTTGGATTTTAGTATGGAATTTTGAGGGGGGTAATGGGAGAAATTTCAACTATGGATGGATGTAAAGCATTCTTAAATCGTTCAGGATGAAGCAAATCTTGAAACAGCTTCTTTGCTCATCCTCAAGAAGTCATTGTCTTGCTTTGCACTTTAATTTTCATTCATAAAAGTTATGAACACCAAAAAATTGATTTTTCTAGCCTCAGCAGTTGGACTGAACATACTCATAGCAGCCTGTGAACCTGCTGCAGAAACTCCAACAACTACACCACCAGCTACTACTCCAACACCAGCAGATACACCTGTAACTCCACTTGATACTCCAACACCAGTAGATACACCTGCGACTCCACTTGATACTCCAACACCAGCTACTACTCCCTGACACGTCTTTTTCCTTGTTGATATTTCCAGGTGCTGTGTCACTCGTTTGTGTTTAGCATCATGAAGGTGTCAATTGAATATAGATAACCTATGGTAGATGACCGACAGAAAAATGTTTACCTCTTCTATCCAGAAGAAGAACATCGAAACATAATTCTGTCGGGAATTTTCTTCATCGGATTAGCGATTTCCTATCTTGGATGGAATTTTGAAGGTGTAATTGCAGAAGTTTCAAATATGGATTGAGAATTAAGTGCTACAACCATTGGTGGATGTAAAGCATTCTGAAATCACTCAAAATTAAGTAAACTTTCAAATATTTGCAATCTTCAAGTAATCATTACCTTGCTTTAACTTGAATTTTCAAAGGAGAGGTTATGAATATAAAATTCTTTTTTCTAGGTTCAATTGTGGAACTAACTGTACTTATTGGAGCCTGTGACTATGCGACTCCAACGCCTTCTCCGTAACCATTACTTCGCTGCAATTAAAAATGAAAAATTAGTCCGGTGCAGAGCACTGAATCTATGAAACTGCTGGCAAATCCAATCTAGGCATAATTATGTTCTGCAACACCAAATTTTGAGTTTAGTAAAATTTTCAGCCAGCTTTGAAAAGCTAATTTTTTTATCTTGCCCTCGCTGAGGTATTTTATACCAAAAATTGCGGTTAATAAGCATTTTAAAAAGTACGGTATAGCCGATATGAATTTTAATTTAAAACAAATACAAACAAATATAACGTTTATTATTTTATTAAAAATGAACTCAGAAAACTGACATAATTATTATTCATAATTTATCAAGCACAACAAAAATAAATCCCCTCTACCCTCTATCTTCTGCCTTTCTTGATAAACAAATTTTCAGGAGTAAGCCATGCGAATCAGTGTTGGTTCCCCGATTTTAACAATTAATCATGGCAGTACCTTTATGGTTACTGATTTAAATGGAAATATTCACCATGATGGTCATCAAGGTATTTTTTCTGAAGATACTCGTTACTTGAGTTACTATGTCTGCTATATTGATGGATACCCTTGGATTCGTCTGAGTTCTACTACAACCACCTATTATGCTGCACGAGTTTACCTAATCAATCCTGAATTTACCAGTATAAACGGTAAGCTTCCCGAAGGCTCTGTATCACTTATTATTAGTAGAACAGTTGAGGAAGGAATCCATGAGGAACTGGATTTAACCAATTATGGAGTTGAGCTAGTCAGCTTCAACTTAGAAATTGCCATGCGCTCAGATTTTGCCGATATTTTTGAAGTGGAGAGGCGGCAATTTGTACGACGAGGGCGTATTGAAACTACATGGGATAAAGAGAAAAAAGAGTTAAGCACAAGCTATACTAATGATGATTTTTATCGTTGCTTAATTTATCAAATTAGTAACTGTACATCGACTCCTCATTCTGCCAACGGTCGCATTACTTTCGAAGTCAAATTAGAGCCAGGAGAAAGCTGGCACACCAGTTGCAATTATATCTTAGTTGACAATGGGCGCGTACGCTCTACAGTGGATTTCTCCTACAAAACAGCCGTTGATAGGGATGTTATCAACACAGAAATTGAACGCCTACATTGTCAGTGGGTTGATAGTGTCACCGAACTTAAAAGTGCGAACGAGCATTTGAACTTACTTTATCGTCAGTCTGTGGAAGATATCGGTGCGTTGCGACTTTATGATTATGACCTTGCACCCGATGTGGGGATGCCTGCGGCTGGTGTTCCTAAGTTCGTAACAATTTTCGGTCGGGACAGTATAATAGTTAGCCTCCAAAACATGATAACTCATGCAGGCTTTGCACTTGGCACCTTGAAAAAACTGGGTCAATTGCAAGCGACTGAGTTAGATGATTGGCGCGATGCTCAACCAGGTAAAATTTTACATGAAATTCGTACTGGAGAGTTGGCACGTTTAGGGCAGATTCCCCACACGCCTTACTATGGCACTGCTGATGCCACACCACTGTATTTAATATTGTTACACGAAGCTTGGAAATGGCTGGGAGATACTTCGCTACTGCACGAACAGCGAGACGTTGCTTTGCGCTGCTTAGAATGGATTGATAAATATGGTGATTTTGACGGCGATGGTTTTCAAGAGTACCAAATGCGCTGCAATTCGGGTTACGGAATAGAAAACCAAGGTTGGAAAGATTCTGGCAATGCCATTGTTTACCCAGACGGTACTCAAGTGAAAGCACCCAAGGCTTTGTGTGAGTTGCAGGGTTATGTCTTTGATGCTTGGATGCGGATGGCAGAAGTATTTGATGTATTGGAAGAAAGGGAATTTTCTGGTGAGTTACGCACTAAAGCTGCAAAACTGCGTCAGTCATTTGAACAAAGCTTTTGGTGTGATGATATCGGTTTTTATGCTTTTACCCTCGACCCCGATAAAAAACCAGTCAAAACTGTATCTTCCAATCCTGGTCACTGTCTGTGGAGCGGTATGATTAGCCCAAAACGTGCTGAGCGTGTGGTTAGGCGCTTGTTTGCACCAGACATGTGGACTGGTTGGGGTATTCGCACTATATCTGCCCAAAATCCAGCTTATAATCCGTTTTCTTACCATCTTGGCTCGGTTTGGCCTCACGATAACAGTATCATTGCCTTGGGACTGAAAAGATACGGTTTTGTCCAAGAGGTAGCCGATATCGCTTTGGGAATTTTCGAGACTGGTAGCTTTTTTAGCAATTATCGCCTACCAGAACTTTATGCCGGAGTTGAAAAAGAACCGGGAAGCTTTCCCGTGCCCTACATAGAGGCAAACGTACCCCAAGCGTGGGCAGCAGCATCTGTGTTTCAGATTTTACAAGCGATGCTCGGTTTGCAAGCGGATGCCCCGAATAATCGCCTGCACGTAGATCCCTATTTACCTGAATGGTTGCCAGAATTGACGCTGCAACGTGTGGAAGTTGGTAAGGCGGTGGTTGATCTGCGGTTCTGGCGGGATGGAGAAAGTACAAAATGGGATGCTTTAGTGAAAGCAGGCGATGTTGAAGTTAAGCAGCAAACTTGGCAGCCTTGGATTGTAGAAGAATCTGTGAAAGCCTGAAGCTACTGATAAAGTGGCGATCGCCCTACTAAAATCCATCCCGACTTGCGTCCCAGGAAATAGGCTCTCACAATAGAACAATTTGCAGAACTTGTCCTTGCGAATAATCACTTTCCAGTCACATTTACTGTCAACACTAAAGTTAGCAAAATATCAAGTACTAAACATGTAGATTCGCAGGTCTTCACGGATTTCTCTCAGGGCGAATATATCGTTGCCATTTTTATGGCTATCTTGTCAGGCTTGGCTTACATAGCAACGGCTTAAGATTGAGTGCTAGTGGTATTTTGTCATTAATTATGAGTTGTACGCCTGAGTCATTATCATGCACCAAAGAAGTTATTAAAGCATCGAAGTAGACTGAGGTTGTTTGATTAATTGAATCTTTATCCATCCAAAAAACCTAGAGAGAGATAATTCATGATTGGCATTTTAGTTACTTGGTTAGTTACCACCATCAGCTTTTTAATTATTTCTAGAATTCCAGGTTTGGGAATTGAAATAGATAATTTTAAAAAAGCGGCGATCGCTGCGGCTGTCTTCGGCATTTTAAATGCTATTTTGCTTCCCATTTTGATCTTTTTTACATTTCCATTCATCATCATGACGCTGGGATTATTCTTCTTTGTTTTAAATTCGATTATCTTTAGTTTAGCCGCTCGTTTAGTAAATGGTTTTTGCTTACGACATGGCTTTTGGAGTGCTACACTAGGTTCTCTTGCATTAACAATTATTAACTCTATTCTTTTAGCAATTGTACCACCTTTTATTTAAAATAGACTTCTGCAAAATTCCCTTTATTTGTCTTCTTATCTACGGCTAGTGCGCCTCTGCGTGAAGCAAAAAAAATACTTATTTAAGAAGTCTCAGTTTTATTTCAAAAATAAAACATGCTCAATTATTTATAATTATTGAGGCAAGGATAACAAATTAATTTAGGCTATGACTGTCTTCAAAAGAAAGAATAAAAATCAGTTTTCGCCTATCTATTCACTAATCGAGCAACACTTCAAGCGGCTTCTGTACGGGCTCATGGGAATGATTTTATGTTTATTTTTATCTAGTTTACCTAACCTAGCCCAAACACCTACTTCCACAGAATCTACTAACCAAAACAATACTCAAACAGGACTCACTACTCCCCAAGAATTAGAAGCTTTTTTGGATAAATTTTTTGACGAAGAAATGGAAGAGTTGGATATTCCTGGTGCAGCAATATCAGTGGTTAAAGATGGTTCAGAATTTTTCAGCAAAGGATATGGCTATGCTGATGTCGAAAAGCAAACGCCAGTGATTCCAGAAAAAACAGTTTTTCGTGTGGGTTCTGTTTCTAAGTTATTCACGGCTACGGCTGTGATGCAATTGGTAGAACGAGGTTTACTAAATTTAGATGATGATGTTAATAAATATCTCAAAGATTTTCAAATAGAGAATAATTTTCCTAACCCTATAACTGTAAAACATTTATTAACCCATACTAGCGGTTTTAGCCAGCGTTATATAGGCATTGCTGCTAGAGAGAAAGAGAATATACTGCCGTTAGGAAAATACCTCAAGCAAAACTTACCTCCCCGCGTTAGACCATCAGGAGAACTTTACAGCTATTCCAACTTTGATTTTGATTTAGCAGGTTATTTGGTAGAGGTCATTTCTGGAGTTCCCTTCGCTCAGTATATAGAAGAAAACATTCTGCAACCACTTGATATGAAACGCAGCAGTTTTCGCCAACCTCTTCCAGCAGATTTGGCGGCAGATTTAGCAGTAGGTTACGAATATGAAAATGACAATTACGATCCATTACCATCACTTTTTTTAAACATAGTTCCGGCTGGAGGCTTGAGTTCAACTGCTACAGATATGACTCATTTTATGCTAGCTAATTTGCAAGATGGACGCTATGAAAATCAGCGCATTTTGAATGAAAAAACTGCTCAAGAAATGAAACAACAGCAGTTTACCGATCATCCAAAATTACCTGGAATTGGCTATGCTTTTCATGAGCGTTTTAAGAATGGACAACGTGTACTAGCCCATAGTTCTATCTTTCTTGGTTATACAGGTTTGGTGGCTTTAATACCTGAGCAAAATTTAGGTTTATTTATTGCTTACAACAAATTTAAACCTAAGTTTCATGAACAATTAATTAACCGCTTTCTTAACCATTATTATCCAGTGACTGAAGAACCAGAAGTACCGCAACCGTTAGCTAATCATCAACAGCGAGTTCAGCTTTTTACTGGTACTTACCGTCATATTGAGTATCCGCAACATACTTTAGCAAAGGCAACTTCATTGGTAAATCATGTCAGTGTGAGAGAAGGTGAAAATGGTACTTTAGAAGTGAATATTCCGGAGACTTTCTTTGGTACAATTCCACCCCAAGACACTATAGTTAAACTGATAGAAGTTGAACCATTATTATTCTATCGATATAACGGTGATGATTTCGTCGCCTTTGGCGCAGACGAAGATGGATGCATCACATTTATGTACCATCCTCTAGATTTAGGTCCGGCTGGCTTTGAAAGATTAGCCTGGTACGAAACGACATATTTTCACATCCCCTTGTTAATATTTTTTCTCTTAGCTTTGTTATCAGCTTTTTGGATTTTTACTGTACGTGCTATAATTCGTCGTTTTCACCAAAACACCAAATCATCAAAATCAAAAGCTTCGGAAAACCAACCGCGAAAAGCAAATTTAGGTTGGGTATTAGCAGGTATAATTAGCACTTTATATCTGACATTTTTAATTGGCATGGGGTTAGCACTATTATTAACCAACCCTTTGGAATTTATTTACGAAGTACCTACACCAGTAATTATTTTGCTTTATCTTCCCCTGATAGCAACCGTACTGACTATTGCTTTACCTATTTTTACCTTTTTGGCTTGGAGAAATAACTATTGGAAATTTTCAGCAAGACTGCATTACTCTATCTTCACGCTAACTGCACTAATGTTTATTCCATTTTTGAACTACTGGAATTTACTAGGTTTTCGCTTCTAGCGATCTATCGCATTAATGATGAGGGGTTTGTAGTGAGCGATTTATTGCTGAATTTCAAGGGCTGAAGTCGCGGATTCCGCATGTATAACCGTGGCTCTATGGTGAACCGTATTTGAGCATCCTGCGTCGATTGCTTTAGTTGTGCGATCGCTTAATACCCTAGTTCTATATTGTTTCCTTGAAAACAAATATGCTAATCAATTTTGAGGATGAGCAAGTTTTTCGGCTGCGTTTGATAAACGTTCCAGTGCGTCCGTTTGTCTTTCAATGAGTTTAGTTTGTTTGTGAAGCTCCTCCACTTGCTTGCTGTGAGAAAGAGCATCACTAGTATGAGGGATAAAGTATTCACAACCTGACAATAGGATGCAGATTAACATTGTGAGAGCTAGGACATAACACATTCGACTTTTTCTCCTAGATTATTCGCGATCGCCTATATATTTTGAATTGGCAAACTAGCCATGTTTTTTTATCACAGTGTTTAATCTAATGGAAAAATCCATTCAATTACACCTTGCTTTAGTAAGCCCTACTTCCGTCTCAGGTATGATTTACCTGCGGGTAATGTTAATGCTTAGAGTCTAGCTTCTACCTTCAGTCTGAAGACTTCTACCCTGTGGACAATTTATGAGGGTATCTGTATGTATAACTATGGAAAGATGATACTAATATTGCGATTTTTTAGCATGAAATCAGTTTTGTGTTGATATTTCCTGGTTGTATTTTGTACAAGTTGTAGGGATATAAAGTTTCTCTTTTACATGAAATACAAATATATTGCCATTGCTGATTTAGGGTATGAAAATGGTTTGGTTAGATACCAAAACCCTTGTAGAGACTGGAAATTTCGCGTCTGGTACATCTAGATTCATACTGTGATTTAGCAACGCCGATATATTTATAAGCTTTGCAGAGAGTGCAGGATAATTAGATAGTGCAAAGGCTTTCCAGGACACAGAGAAATTAATAGGAAATTCATCCTTTATTTGTGCAACGCCGGAAATTAACTTCACAGATATCGATCATTGCAGATATTATTAAGAGGGTTTAACCATGTCTATCGAGAGTACAACTATAGATCCTCGTCAACAATATGCTAATCCTCCATTCCCAGAGCAAAGCCAACCTTCGCCAGGTCTAGAATTTAAGATGCAACCCAAACCTGACTATGGAGAAAGCTCTTATCAGGGAAGTGGAAAGTTAGCTAACCGGATTGCATTAATTACAGGAGGAGATAGTGGTATCGGTCGTGCTGTCGCCTTAGCTTTTGCTAGAGAGGGAGCAGATGTTACAATTTCCTATCTGAATGAGCATGAAGACGCAGAGGAGACCAAAAAAGTAGTCGAACAAGCGGGGCGTTCGGCTCTAACACTTCCTGGTGACATTTGTGATGACAAACATTGCCAGAGCATTGTAGACCAAACAGTTAACCGCTTTGGGCGCATTGATATTTTGATTAACAATGCGGCGTTTATGGGCAAAACCGTAGAAAAGATGGATGAGTTTACCCCGGAGCGAGTTGAAAAAACTTTCCGCACTAATATCATTTCCATGTTTCATTTGGTGAGACACGCTTTGCCACAGATGAGACCTGGGAGTGTAATTATTAACACAACCTCGATCCAGGCATATCAACCAGAGTTTATGATTCTGGACTATGCTGCTACCAAGGGTGCAATTGTCACCTTTACAAAAGGTTTAGCAAAGAAATTAATTAAGCAAGGTATTCGAGTCAATGCTGTGGCCCCAGGTCCTGTGTGGACACCGTTTATTCCCCAATCATTCACAGCCGAACAAACAGCCCACTTTGGTGAGCATTGGGATATGGAAAGACCTGCTCAACCTGTGGAATTGTCACCTGCGTTTGTATTTCTAGCTTCCGAGGATGGAAGCTACGTAGTAGGAGAAGTGTTGGGTGTAACGGGTGCGGGAGGACTACCTTAAGTTCAGCTACAAAGACACAAAGCAAGCAAAACTCCACGCAGATGATCGTTACAGAAGACGATTTTAGTTAATTTTACATGAGTGAGAAAACTATGCGACTAAGCGCCATTCTCATCCTCATCTCTTTGCTACTCTTCGTTGTCTTTTTAGGTTTTGAGTTGGAACTAACCTTACCAGGAAGACCACCGAATATTAACAACACTTACACACCTTTGACAAAATCCCCACCACGAGGAATTGGTTCTTATGATGTGTTAGGTTATACAGTTACCAAACCAGAAGCGGATAAACTCTTGCAAACCGAAACCGGACAGCAAGCACTTTCTCCCGATCGTGGTGCGGTGAAAGTAACCGAAGAATTGATTGACCTTGGTCGCGATGCTTTTTACCAAGAGACCTTTGGTAACGAGTATCTATTTACAGATGTCGTGGGTATCCTGGATGGTCCGATCAATTTACGTAGCATAGCCAGAGCAGTTTTGGGTTTGAAAGGAAAAGCAACCACTAATCTACAAGTCCCGCTAGACCAAGACATTACCGTTGGCGATCGCACTTTCAAAGCTGGTACAGTTTTGAATACCGGTCTAGATGTACCTGGAGGTTCTCTGTTTCCTTTGGGATTAATCACCCACCTTGACAAAGGTCAAGTGCGAGTTGGAATTACCTGTGCTTTGTGTCATGCAACAGTGAGTGAAGAAACCGGACGTATATTAGAAGGTGCAATTAACACAGACATCAATTTGGGTCCATTAATTGCCATGGCAAGTAATTCTGCTGCACTCTTCCGTCAGACAGATGTCAATCCAACCAAAATTCCACCTGGAGAGCATACTTTCATCAACAACAAAGGGGAAACAGCAAAACTTCCCGATCCTAAAATCATGGAAGATGAAGTTGATGCTGCCATTCTTACATGGCCCCCTGGCAACTTTGTTTCTAATGGCGACCTGAATAATAACTCAGCGCAGATTCCTTCTTCCTACACCCATGAAACTTTTCCCTATGCTTGGAGTGGTGTTGCTTCCATCGGTTGGTTCCACGGACTGACTACATTAAATAATGCTGTATTTGGTTTAAATGCAGACCCAACAACCACAGCAGATGCAAGTGAATCGGTGTTAGGAATCGACAAAGAACTCTACTTGGGGACAATGCTGCAAAATGCATCTAGCCGAGAATTTAGACTACCACAGGGTGCAAAACCATCAGAATTTTTTGAGCAGATAGACCCCACGCCAGGAGAACCCGGAATCAACAGTGTGATTAAGATGCCAGAATACCCGAAAGGTACTTTGTTTATGCAAAACGGGTTAATGGCAAATACTCCCGGTTTACCCGTTGCTACACAGCTGAATGGCATGTCTGCGTTCCAAAACACTTTAGCGCCACCTCCCCACGAAATTGCTGATATCGACACCTTGCAACGAGGTGCTGCAATTTTCACACGTGCAAATTGTGCAGAATGTCATAGTGGGCGTTACTTTACCAACCACAAAGTCATTCCAGTCAAAGAACTAGCCACTCAACCCCAACGCGCACCGGCTTCACGTAAATTTGCAGAGGAATTTGTACCACCAGATACTTATCCTCCGAATGTGCCTGTACCCTTACCTCCCGATCCACCCGTGTTACCAGTACCAACTGACATCACGCCACAGGAAGATATTAAGCTTGCTTATGCCCTTAGTGACCCGGATGGCGGTTACAAAGTGCAGAATTTGATCGGACTATATCTAAGCGCACCTTATCTTCATGATGGTGGCGTAGCAGCTAGTGCTGAATCTATCCAACAAGATGAAAGCGGACGCTTTAGTATTGCAAAATCGGATGAGTTGGGAATGACTGGAACTCTGATGCGTGGTATTGCACCCGACTCAGAAGCTAGTTTGCGAGTGCTACTGGATCGGAATTTACGCGCGACTGTAGTCGCAGCTAACCGAGCCAATCCCGATTTGCAACGCTCAAACGTTGACGGTAGCGGACATGAATATTGGGTTGATGAAAAAGCGGGTTACAGCACTCAAGACCAAACTGATTTGATTAAGTTCTTGCTGTCAATAGATGACGATCCGGCAGTGCTGCTTGAGACATCGCATAATTAAAAATCATCCCCCCACTAGTCTGTTTCATTAATTTTGCTCGGTAAACAAAGAAAGCACAACTCTATTAAACCTCCTTCTTTGCGTACTTTGTGTACTTTGTGGTAC
>JANZYY010000108.1 GCA_026419705.1 Fischerella sp. | reverse complement strand
TCCCTATGAACGGCTGCTGCGAGGACGGGGAAACGAGCATGAATTCTCCTTTTGGCAAGGTTGCGGTGCTGGACTCTCCACCTTAGGTATAGAAGCTGACGGTGCCATCAAAGGTTGTCCCTCACTGCCTACTACTGCTTACACAGGTGGTAATATCAGAGACCGTTCACTCAGGGATATTGTTGAAAACACTGAGCAACTGCGCCTAAATTTGGGAGCAGGCACACCAGAAGGCACAAAACACCTGTGGGGTTTCTGCAAGACCTGCGAATTCGCTGAGCTTTGTCGTGGAGGCTGCAGTTGGACTGCCCACGTTTTCTTTGACCGTAGAGGTAATAATCCTTACTGCCATCACCGTGCTCTTGTCCATGCAGAGCGAGGCATGAGGGAGCGCTTCGTTCCCAAAGTTAGAGCGCAAGGGCTTCCCTTTGACAATGGTGAATTTGAGCTAATTGAAGAGTCTATTGATACACCATTGCCAGCCAACGATCCACTCCACTTTAGCGCTGACCGTATCCAGTGGTCGGAAAGTTGGCAGAACGAAGCTGAAGTTTTTGATACCATTTCTCTGTGAAGATGCACAACACTTCACTCCTTTCTGTCAGCATCGCAGGAGGGTGGTTTCATAGGAGCACCAGAAAAATTTCATTCATTTCTTCTTCTTACCCAGAGAAAGTTGATAGGAATTGGAGGTCGGGGATCGGATTTTGTTATGGAGAATAGATTATGGCAGAAAATTCCGAAATCACCCAAATTCGAGGAGAAACACCTGATTTTGAGTCATCAAAAGGTGGATTGGAGAAAATCCCGCTGCTTCCTCGCTCGGCTTGGAGTAGTCAATTAGCTTATTTGAAAGCGCTTTTGAAAGCAAAGCAATCCCTAGATAAAAGAGAACGGTATTTCCCAAGTAGCTAATACCAATTAACGCCTAATGTGGATGAGAAAAAAAGACGGGAGAATAGCGCTATATCTGCGGCTGACTCATACTCTAGTTGATTTAACCTACTGATAAAAAAACCCTCTCTTTTGACAAGAGCAAGGGAATATCAAAAATAGGAAAATTTTTGTAAAGGAAAATTCTAATACCACTTCTCTGTGAAGATGTGAAGATGCACTTAATTTATAGACGAACCGCCAAGAACGCCATAGACGCGTAGCGGCTGACCGTAGGGTAGAATGCCAAGGAAGACAGTGAGTGCAAGAGAATTGGTATTAGTCTTTTTGTAACTAGTAGCTGCTACTAAGATAAACGCTAAGACTGCTGCTTTTAGACTGGGAATAGCTATTCTCATCCCAAGCCCAAGCATCTGCTTCTGCCTTAGCCTTACTAAACTTTACATTTGGACTCTCACTGACAATAGTATTAGTTTTGGTACTAGTGTTAGTAACTTTTCCAAGAGCAATTGCGCCAGCTTCTGCGTTAGCAAAACCTGAAGAAGCAGATGTGTCAGTATAAGTAAAAGTTGCGGCACCACCTATTATTTTATTTTCAGTTTCTACAGTTTCACAGAAATCTAAGTCACAAACAATCATAATTATTTACCTCGGAAAATCCCCAATTTTCTATGTAATGATATTATCAGATAGACATTAACAGATTTGGTTTTTAACTTAAAGATATAAACAAAATTAGTGCCAAAATTTATGCAAATTTAAAAAAATATTTTTCAAAAAATGTGCATTCGCATAACACAAAAAATATATAAAAGCTAAAGCGCTTTCAGTTATTGATACTAACGTTATGCTCGGAGCGATCGCCACTCACGACTGACTCCATACATCCAATCATAAATTCCTTATCTTTGACGAGGGCAAGGAGCTAAAATAAACAGTAATTATTTGAAAATGAAAAGTATAAAAAGTATAAAAATCTTATTTTTGCAAGCATATAAAAATGCCTGAAGCTTCAGACATTGAACCACTCAAATAAGTAGGAAGGGACAAAAAAACAGAACTATGTAACAAAAAGTAAATTGAGTTCAAACCCGCTTCACTTCTCCCTTCTGCCTTCAGCATAGCTTTGTTAACTACTTGTAGCGGAGAACGCAAACGTCAGTAGTGCCACCGCTTCTATTTAGTCTTTTAAGTTCACTTGAAGTGGAACTGAAGAGGATTTTTTAAAAGTTCTCTTCTCGGTGGCAAAAACTTTTAGATTTTTCACATCTTGCACCGCTGGAGGCTGCAACCCACCACCCTTGTTACTACCCATCAAGGGTGGTAATGAGAACTACGAGAACCAGAGCAAGAGGCTCTCGCAATCGTAGAGTTAAGCTCTTCGGGCAGGGTATGGTGCAAGCTCTCATACCATTTCTTTATCAATGGCGAAAATCACAGGCAACTACTTTTTCAACAACCTCTAAAAAAAAGGACAATTCATAAATTGTCCCCACTCTGTACAAGACCAAGATCGAAATCTTGCTTAATTCTTTGCCTGGGGTTGTGGTGAGCCAGGAATGGTCACGTCTATGGGCGTTACCTGTGTTGCTAGCTGTGTCAATGGTGGTTTAATGGCGGTTTGATTCCCCACCACCAAAGTTATCAGTGCATCCGGTTTGAGATATTGTTGTGCCACTCGCTGTACATCTGCTGCTGTTGTTGCTGCTACAGCTTTTTGATAGCGAAATAGGAAATCAGAGGGATAGCCATAGTATTCGTACCGCATTAACCGTGACAAGACCTGAGCAGGATCTTCAAAATTGAAAACAAACGAATTGAGGGTAGACTCCTTAGCAAAAGCTAATTCTTTTGGCGTTACTTGTTGAGTCTGCAGGCGTTTGATTTCTACTTGCAAAGCTTTCACAAACTGTACAGTCGCATCTGAACGCGTTTGTCCACCAGCAATGAACATACCAGGGTAGTCATAACGGGGACTCCAGTAACCGTATACCGAGTAAGCTAGCCCCTGACGCGATCGCACTTCATTAAACAAGCGTCCGCCAAAGCCATTTAACACCCCACTTAACACATCCAATGCAGGATAATCGGGACTGTTAAACTGTCCTCCCAAATGTCCGATGAGAATATTACTCTGAGTCAGTTGGGGTTGATTAACAAAAAAAACACCGCCTTTATTGGCTTGTGTCACTTGTGGCAATTGGGGTTTAGTTAAATTTGGGTTGGCTTTCCAGTCACCAAACTTGGCTTGAATCAGCGATTTCATTTTCTTGGTGTCAAAATCCCCCACAATCCCCAAAATCATATTATTGGGGTAAAAGTACTGCTGGTAAAACTTCACCAAATCCTGACGGGAAATATTATTTATCGTTGCATACTCAGTCGTACGGGCGTAAGGACTTTCCTTGCCATAAATCAATTTCTTAAATTCTCGCTGAGCAATCTCATCTGGAGAATCATTACGACGTGCTATTTGCCCGCGTTCTTGCGTCTTTGCCAACTCCAGTTTGTCCGCAGCAAACACTGGCTCTCGCAGTATCTCAGCAAACAAACCTAACACTGTTTCCGTATCTTCGCTGAGGGCTTCAAAACTAGCAGTCCCACTACTTTCGTTAACGGTAATTTCTACCGAGGCTGCTCGTTGTTCTAACATTTGGTTGATTTCGTCGGGTGTATGGGAAACAGTTCCCCCAGTTCGCAATACCTTGCCCGTCAACCCTGCCAAACCAACTTTATCTGCAGGTTCCCAACGACCGCCAGTACGAATCATCGCCCCACCCTTTACTAACGGCAATTCGCGATCTTGCATCAAATAAACAACCATGCCGTTATTTAGCTGATACCGCTCGTAGTTTGGTAACTTTACCTCAGGCAGTGGAGCAAACTGTAACTCCGTATAATGCTTTGCTGCTGTCGCCGCCCAAGATAAATTAAAAGTCAAAAGTACAAAGGCAAAAGCAACAACCAGTACATAAACCAACCGTTTCCCATTCGGAATCATAAGTCTGAAATTTGAAATCCTGATTTGCCTTTTGTTCTTTCTCTTATATCTGTGCATACCTTGTTCATCCTTGCTGCGACAACAGCTTGCCAATAGTACGATTTTGGGGTGTAAAAGTTGCTTGTGCTACCCGTTGAATATCAGCAGCCGTCACGGCTTCTAATTTATCCAACTCCTTAAACAAATTTCGCCAAGAACCAGTTTTCACCTCGTATTCCAACAATTGCTGTGCCATACCCATATTAGAATCGAGCGTTCGCAATAAGTCTGCCTTGGCTTGCGTTTTCACCCGCTCCAATTCCATAGCTGATACTGGCTCAGTTTTGAGTCTGTCAATTTCCTTTCGCAACGCTACTGCCACCTCGTCAACCGTACGACCAGGAGCTGTGAGAGCATAAAATAACATCAGATTTGGGTATTTATCCCCAGGATATCCGCTGAAACCTTGAGCTGAAAGAGCCAAACGCTGCTGTTCTACCAAAGACTTGTATAAGCGCGACGTCCGTCCGTCACTCAGTAATCTACCCATAATTTCATACACTACGTTATCCAGATGGGTAATTGCTGGACGATGATAACCTTCCAAATACCAAGGTTGAGAATTTAACTTTAACGTCACTTCCCGGGTTTGTGTTTGCTGTGGTTCTGCTGGCAGATTTTCATCAGGTTTTGGTTTGGCTTTATACCTTCCAAAGTAAATTTGCGCCAGTCTTTTGACTTCAGCAGGTTTGACATCTCCCACGATAGCGATGGTTAAATTACTTGGTACATAGTGCGTGTCGAAAAACTTTTGGACATCTTTCCGTGTTAAGTTGCGGATATCTTCGTCATAACCAATCACCGGACGCCTGTAGGGATGAACTTTGAAAGCCGTATCGTTAAACTTCTCCAACATCATCCCTATGGGTGAATTTTCTACCCGCAGGCGTCGCTCCTCTAAAATCACATCTTTTTCTTTATAAAATTCCCGAAATACAGGTTCCAAAAATCGCTCCGACTCCAGCGACATCCACAATTCCAGCTTGTTAGAAGGAAAGCTGTAAAAATAACGGGTGGCTTCCGTGGAAGTATTGGCATTTAAGCCTACGCCTCCTGCTTGTTCAACAATTCGCCCTAGCTCATTTTGCTGGACCAGCTTAGCAGCTTGTGCTTCCACTTTTTCAAATTCAGCTGTTAACTTCGCAACCTCATCTTCGTTACCAGCGGCTTTCGCAGTTTGAATTTGCTCAGCCAACCGATCCAATTCGTCTAGTAGCGGTTTTTCGGCTTTGTAATCTTTTGTACCAATCCTGGTTGTACCTTTGAAAGCCAAATGCTCTAGAAAGTGTGCTAAACCTGTTTTTCCATCTGGTTCATTTATACCGCCTACATCGGCATAAGTAACAAAAGAAACTACGGGTGCTTGATGGCGTTCAAAGACAATGAATTTCATACCATTGTCGAGGCGAAACTCCGTTAGCTGCTTCATGACTCGATCCAGATAAGGTTGAATCGAGCTTTGAGGTGGTGGAGTTTGAGTGTAAGCGAAAGCAACTGTTGGTAGTAATCCCCACGCCAAGGTTAATACTAAAAGCAACGCTACTATTAGTTGAGTCGCTTTTTTTCGGAATCGAATTTGATCTGAGCAATACAACTGGTTCATAAACGAAAATGAAAGTAAAGTTTCATTACCTAAAAAACAGGATACTTGCGAGTAGAGCGTTAATCTTGTATTAAGCTTTCTGTGCTTTTTGTACTTGTCGTAAGACAATAATGCAACCAGTCCAGTTCCGGATATCTCACTATAACCGTTATGCGTGTTTTTAATTCTCCCCTGCCATCAGAGGCGCAAACGCGTAACCGCATTTTACAGGCGGCAAAGCGATTGTTTGCGTCCCAAGGATTTGATGGCACTACCACTCGCGATTTAGCGCAAGCAGCAGGCGTGGCGGAAGGAACGCTATTTCGTCATTTTCCCAATAAAAAGGCAATTTTGGTGGAGGTAGCTACTGCTGGCTGGGTGGAGATTCTTACCGATTTGCTCACAGAATTAAGTGAGATGGGCAGTTATAAAGCAGTGGCTCAAGTGATGCGCCGCCGAATGTGGAACATGCAAAAAAATGCCGACTTGATGCGGGTGTGTTTTATGGAGGCGCAGTTTCACCCTGACTTGCGCGATCGCATCCAGTCAGAAATAATTGCCAAAATGACCGATGTTGCCGAAGCTTTCTTCCAAACCGCAATGGATAGAGGTATTTATCGCCAAATGGATGCGAAATTGGTAGCAAAAGTCTTTTTGGGAATGTTTGCGATCGCCGGCTTTTCTCACAACACCCTGATGGAACCCAATGCCCCTCCCGAAAAAATGCAGCAAATGGCAGAAGGACTTGCTGATATCTTCCTCAATGGCGTACTAGCTAGGGAATAGGGACTGGGAACTGGGGACTAGGGGAGAAGACATGAATCAAGATCCTACACCTATTACCCAATACCTAATACCCGATACCCAATCACTCGATTGATTTCGCTTGCTGACTCCACTGCTGTACTTGCTCGACAGAAGGACATAAATCTCGCCGCTGCATTGTCGCTACCTGCAAGCGCAAAATTTGCTGATGCAATCTGTGGATGGGAAGGGTTGCCCGCATCAAGTTTTCTCCTTCCTCACCAAAACCAGGGAAATTCAGGTATACTCTGCCGGATGAGAATCGCTGCATATCCGTCCAGAATTCGCGTGTCCAGGCAATGTTCTTTTCTGAGTCCTTGGGGTCAGTCCATGTTGAAAGCTCTGCCGCCGAATGCTTTGACAAAGTGCGGGAAGTTTTCGAGATACTGATGAGGATTGGGATACATCCCGCGCACCCCAGGATCGTTACTAAAAGCCAGCACGACTGCAGCGATGCATTAATCTACCTCTGTCTGAGTTGCCGTCTTAATTTGTTGTGTTGTCATGATTGCTACATCTCGTCAGTTGAATGCCAATTCGCCATGTGTTGAGCGTGAGTCTTTAGGTAAGCTCCTGGCTGAAAGTGATGGTCGTAGAACTCTAAATCTAAGTGATGAGCCTGGAGATAAGTCAGAATAAACACACTGGGTACTGTGGCAGGGAATTTACCGAAACGGTCATAGATGTATTGCGCCATCAGAGCAACACAGTCCTTAAACTCTTCACTATGAACCTCAGCACTTCTACGCACCTTAGCAGTTTCTTTCCAAGGCCCGGGGGTATCGGGGTGGAATGGCCCACCGGGCCCAAATTTCCGCTTGGCAAAGGCTTCCACAGCAGCACGCATGTCGGGATAATGGGGCGGACAAAAAGCCTCGAATACTCCAGGTAAACCAGTCGGGTTGGGGAGTGCCCAACGTTCGTCGGTGTCGTAGCGGAAACCTAAACCCGGTACATCTGGATCGCCACTTGCACCCAACACAACATGACGATCTATACCATCGAACATCCAACCACCCAGCCCCATTGCTTGCAGCATCAGCATACCTGCATAGCAACAGGTCGAAAGCTCAGCAGTGCATTCCGTTAAGGAATACTGATCGATGAAGGTCATGGGGAAGGGTTCGTCTAAATTCACCAGATGTTTGAATTTTTCCAGTCCTGGAATCTGCTCTCGATTCACATCGTCATAAATGCAATAGCCGTTCTGCACCAAGAAGCAGAGGTTGGCAATCATATGCTGGGCAATATCGCCTACAGGAATAATCAGCAGACTTCCTGGACGATTAACACACCAAGTGTTGTGTCCTTCCATGTAGGGTTCAGCAGGTGGAATGTGCAAGCGACCCTCAGTTAGCTTGCGAATCCGTTGGCGATGGGCTGCCAACAGTGCATCTAGATTGATGTCCTCATCTGCTTGCTGTTCCACCAAAGCGTGTGCATCACGGGTGGCAAAGAAATAGACGCCATCGTCATTGGTAAAAAATATTTCACTGGTATGGAAACCTGCGGCTGAAGGAAAGGTACGCCCTCCCGCAGCAGCAGAGTAGTTCGACAGGTGCGGGGCGTATCTGGCATGACGTGTAATCATGTAGTGCCACCCAGTATTACCCGCTGCTGCGGTCAGAACCATCATCTGCTCTAGTTCTGAAAGCGGTAAAGGCTGATGGCGAGATGTAAACGCCAGTGGCCCATCCGGAATCGCAGCACCAAGAGAGAACCGGCGAGCGCGTCTGCCAAATAACGCCTCTACTAGCGGGAATTCTAAAGCAGTCTTTAAACCGGGTAGATATGTTTTTGTATTCATATCTATACTTGCCTTCCAAATTTTGTGAAATTCAGGAATCAATACAGAACTATCACAAAGTCAAAGACCAACCTTTTAAAAGCTTTGCTGGTGGAATTTTTGGGTTGTGTTAATAGCGTTGATGAACAATACTGCTACTAACTATGAATCGACATAGCTGACTCTGTTTTGAAGTGCTTGGCTTTTTTCCTCATCTATCACTTGGTAGATTTTTGTTGCACCCAGCATGATGTTTGCAATTGGCGATCGCTCACTTATTGACTTATTAAGTTGGGTATTGCTAAATGCAGTCATGAGGAAAATCTCCAGCCAATCAAAGTTTTATACTTATCGGAAGCACTGGAGATATTTACGCAATCAAGACGAATATTTACATTTCTTTAAATATATTCTGGTTACCTTAGAAATAAGCAATTTTATCTTCAAAAGGTAGGGTCAATGTTCCGCAAAAACGAAAGCTTAAAGAAAAAAAACATCGGGGGCATTCTAACTGCGGCTAGCTTAGTAATACTTTCAGGCGGATTAGTCAGTTGCAACTTTGGCTTCGGAAACCCAGCAGAAGAACGCCAAGAACAACGGCAACAATCTGACGATGACGACAACGAAGACAGCTACAGGGATCGGCGAGAAGACAGTGAAGATGAGGACGATGATAAAGATTAACTGAAAGCTAAAGTCACATCCGATCTGACATTAAAACAGCTGGGAAAAATCATGTTTGGTAATTAGTGATTGGTAACAGGTAATTGGTAGTTTGATTCCCCATTACCCATTACCTATTACCCATTACCGACCGAAAGTTAATTCACATTAGGCATAAGTCTGAAATAAGAAGTATAATTTCTCATTCTTTACAAATCATGCAAATACAAAGCATTTCTAATACTCTCATCGATACCTTACGCCAGCGACGGCAAAGGCTAGCCCAATTGATAGATTTTCCTGTAATTCTTTGGTCAGGGAATAGTTGCCCGCGCAACTTCCCGGCGAATGTTTTTCCCTTCCGTGCGAGCAGTCATTTCTTATACTTTGCCGGACTACCTTTACCAAATGCAGCAATTCGTTTAGAAGCAGGGAAGCTGGAATTATTCATGGACGATCCCACACCTGGTAGCGCTCTCTGGCATGGCGAAATGCCCAAGCGTGAAGAAATTGCCGCGCAAATTGGAGCAGACGCTGCTTACTCAAAGGCAGAATTAGAGTCACGACTAGAAGGAGCAGCAACAATTGCTGTCCAAGATCCAGCTACTTGGACCCAACAGTCACAGCTATTGAATAGATGGGTATTACCGCAAAATCAGCCCCAAGGAATCGATTTAGAATTAGCCAAGGCAATTATCGAGTTGCGCCTCACTCATGATGAAGGAGCATTAGCCGAATTGCGAAAAGCTGCTGCTGTCACTGTTGAAGCGCACAAAGCTGGTATGGCAGCAACGTCTGGCGCTAAGATAGAGGCAGAAGTACGTGCGGCGATGGAAAAAGTCATTATCGCCCACAATATGACTACTTCTTACAACAGCATTGTTACCGTCCACGGTGAAGTTCTGCATAACGAAAAATATCACCACACCCTCAAACCAGGCGACTTACTACTTGCTGATGTCGGCGCAGAAACAGAGATGGGTTGGGCGGCGGATGTTACTCGCACTTGGCCTGTGAACGGTAAGTTTTCATCTACTCAGCGAGATATTTATAATGTAGTGCTGGCAGCTCATGATGCTTGCATTGCCAAGATATACCCTGGTGTTGAGTATCGGGATATTCACCTGTTAGCGTGTACAGTTATAGCTGAGGGTTTAGTGGATTTAGGCATTTTACGAGGAAATGCTGAAGATTTGGTAGAAATGGATGCCCATTCGCTGTTTTTCCCCCATGGCATTGGTCATCTGCTGGGTTTGGATGTACATGATATGGAAGATTTGGGAGACTTAGCTGGATATGAACAGGGACGCAAAAGGAGCGATCGCTTTGGCTTGAGCTATTTACGCTTAAATCGTCCCTTGCGGATGGGAATGTTAGTAACAATTGAACCTGGTTTTTATCAAGTACCAGCAATTTTAAATGATGTAAAATTGCGTTCAAGATATGAGCAAACAGTCAACTGGGAACGCCTATCTCAATTTGCCGATGTACGTGGTATTCGTATTGAAGATGATGTTTTAGTAACACAAGCAGGGCGCGAAGTTTTAACCGCTGCCTTACCCACTGATGCTAGTGGTGTAGAGGAATTGGTTAATGGTTAACTACTATCTACTATCTACTAACCACTAACCACTAACTACTAACAATTTTTCTGAATTTGACTTCTAACCCAGTTGCGAAATTCCTTTACTAAATCCAGGTAGTCTTTCTCACCTACCTGTTTTAAAAACCGCGAAATTTCCTGCTGAATAGGCAAACTAGGAAATGCCAAACTATTTTCAACTATTATATATTTTTGATTTTGTAGAATATTAATGCTGAAAGAGTTGCCATCATATCGCCAAATTTCCGGTACACCTATATTGGCATAGACTTCCAAGCGGTCCTCAGAACTGCTGGTAATATCAATTTCGACTGCTAAATCTGGCGGTGGATCTTGTTGTAAGTCTATTCTTTTTTTACCTTTAACTGCATTGAGGTTCCTAATATAAAAACATTTGTCTGGTTCTGCTCCACTCAGTTCTGAACGTTTCAAAGTAGTTGAACCCAGGGGGTCAATTCTAACTTCCAGTTCTTCAGCTATGGTTTCGACAAATCGACCCAGTATTTCTTTATAACGTTCATGTTCGGGTGAGGGAACCATAATTTCTAGATTGCCATGATTGTAAGTAAGCCGTAGGCGTCGATTTGTACTGAGTTCATTTAACAAAGCTTCATAAGTTTGCCAACTGATACCTGATAAATGGATGATTTCTTCTGGTTGGATAAGAGTACTGCTAGTCATAGCAATGTCAAACGAGCTTAATCAGTTGAAACATCAGTTATTATTCACAAAAAAGCGATCGCCCTACTCATCCTCAAATATTGCCCCTCCTAACTTTAACTCCAACTTCATCTCTGCAGAAAGTCCTTGATTGCAACCAAATAGAGCATTCTTCACTTTTGCTCCTTTGAAATTTACACCGCTCAAATCAATATTTCTAAGGTCCGCACCTTGGAGATTGGCATTCTCAAAGTCTGCATTTCTCAACTCTTTATTCTCATATCCCTGATTTAAAATTTCCCACACTAAAAGCCATTTACGATCTAGTTTTGTTGCTTGATTAATTTTGACGCGCCTCAAATTAGCTCCGTCCAGATTAGCTCCACTCAAGTTGGCACCTTCTAAGTTAGCATCTTCCAAGTTAGCATTGCTGAGATTAGCATTATTCAGGTTGACGCCCACTAGCTGAGTATTATTTAAATTGGCATTCTTCAAGTTTGCATTTTTCAACTTGGCATTGCTCAGTAGAGCATTCTTGAGAATTGCACAGCTCAGATTAGCATCGTTTAATTTTGCAAAACTCATATAAGCACAGCTAAGATTAGTATTTGCCAGTTGGGCATTGCTTAGATTAGCATTCCATAGATGAACACTACTGAGATTTGCACTAGTAA
>JANZYY010000107.1 GCA_026419705.1 Fischerella sp. | reverse complement strand
TCTTAGATGTGAATAATTGGGCGAGCTTGAGCTTTGTTTTTCAGGTAGTTTAAGTGAAACAGTAATTATGCCAATCACCTACAGGTTGATAACCAATAGCTTGGTAGATGTGGTTGGCGGTTGAATTTGCCAGGTCAGCAAACAAAAAGCAGTATTTATGTCCTTGGTTGAGTAAGGTTTGGCTTAACCCCGCAACGCAAGCGCTAGCATAGCCCTTGCCACGATATTCTGGTGGTGTATATACCAAACCGATCCGCGCACCGTTGGGAGTGGGTTGACCGCGACAAGCTGTTGAAACACTCACTCGATCCTGCCAAACACAAGCAGTATGCTGCTGTAAATGGTGGTTAATCAAAGCTTCAGGATCTGATTCAACCTTGCCAACAGCTTCTAAGTAAAAAGCTTCAAACCAGCGCACCAACAATTCTTTATCACTTTCTGTTGCCAGCCGTAAATAACCTGAAGCTTGGGAAATATTTTGTACTTGTTCTAATTGAAAGGCACGCATCGCTATCTTCAGTTGATAAGATTGATTGGTGAGCGATCGCCATGCCTGTGCAAAAGCTTTTGCCTCAACGGTAGGAGCATTAACTCCTGATATTACTTCTAAAGATAAATGTAAGTCTTTAGCAATAACCTCTACTGCACCCAAATCTTTGATTTGCGACAATACTAAATCATAAGGTGGCGTTCTCATTGCCACTGCAACAATCTCTCTGTCTACCTCCACAGTTGCTAGATAAGGTTGAGATTTATACCTATTTGGGTAATGAATTAAGGTATCTGCAATCCCTAACAGTAGATTATGCATTGCTTCTTGACTCAGCAAGTAATCTTTCACCCTGTTATAAAATAGACTTGCATCATCAAAGCGTTGGAGTTTCATCGCAATCTCTTGATTTTTTGTTGCTGGTGATTGGATGGGAATGCAACCAATTGGCGATCATCTACAAAATTTTTGGGTTGAATTCCAGAAATTTTCAATGCTAAGAGAGATAACTTTCTAATTCTTTTAACAGAGGGTCAATGGTTTTTTCTTGAATGGTATGTGGTGGATTCCATTCTACCCACATGTAGCCTCTGTGTTCGCTGGTTTTGATAGTAACTTCGTTCTTCAGCCATGCCAAAAATATCACGACTGTTTTCTCTGTTTTTTCACGTTTCGATTTCTTGTTGTTAGCTAGATAAGTAACAGTAAACTGAAAATCTTGATCTAATTCAATATCATTGTTTGTAATTTGAGTTTCCTCAAATAATTCCCGTAAAGCACAACTAATTTCATCTTCGCCTGTTTCGATTTGACCTTTGGGTAAGTCGTAACGGTGAGTTTTCAACAGAAGTAAAAAACTCATCTGTGGTTGCGATCGCATAACTATTACACCACAGGATTTTCTATTTTGCATTCTTTATCTACACAAATAAATGAGTAAATTCATATATTAAATCAATCCTGCCCTTGCGTAACATTGCGGGATCTAATCTTTCTGTGGTGTTGCAAGTCATTAACACAACCAATCGCTGCTGCATATGAATACCAGAGTCATCAATCACACTCTGGTACAGCGTTCCATCTAGCAAACCCAAAATATGTTCGGTTTTATGATTGTATTGTGCTACTTCACTAGCGCGGTCTTGTGCTAAGTTATCTGCTTCATTGATAATAATACAAATGCGCTCTAGATATGTAGGCGGTACAAAATTGGCGATCGCGTCATGATCCAAAATAAAAATCACATATCCAAGTGGCACAAGAATCTCTTTTGCTACTGCTTGTGTCCACACTGTTTTACCAGTTCCTGGTTTGCCATGTACCAAAATCGCTAACTGATGTTGATTGAGAACCGCCTGCTGCACTGCATCAGTAAAGCTTTGTATATCTGCCGGAAAACTTCGAATGGAAAATGGGCTGTGGACATTACCAACGCGGCTTTGATATCCACTCAGCATGATTGCCAAGTCATAAGTCGCTTTGTTAATTAATGGAGATAGACTTTTTGCCATTAAAGTATAATGTCTTCTACCTCTTTCCAAGGGATCAATTTGCAACCAGATATCATCTTTAGACCAGTAAGCATAGACAGTGTTGACAACATCTAAACGTTCCCAGCTTACAAACTTCTCAACCGGAAAATAGAAGTCTCTTTCTAAATAATATTGGGTAATAATATCAGGAGTCCCCAATAATTGTAAAACTCGCATGACAGTAATTTCTTGCAGACGGTTGAGAACATAATCAATCGGAATGCTAGAACGACTGACAAACTGAACTATAGGCGTATCCGTACTTAAAATATCTTTGTAACGATAATCAGGTGTCAGTGGATCTGGTGTGATGTAATTCCAAAATTTTTCAAATTCGTAGCGAGTATTTTCCGAGGCAATATTCAATAAATTTGCCCACCAAGCATAATTATTGCGTCCCAATGTTTCTGCTATGCTACTTGCTAAATTCAAACTTTTTTGGGTTAACTCCCGTGTATCGTTGCATATCAATTGCCATAAAAACTCCCACTCAAATTCCCGATGAAGAGGACGCCAACCACTGGCAAGTAAACTTTGACGATTGTTATTTGCAGGAGAGCCTTCGTTGTATCTAAAATAGTCAAATTCCATATTTTCTATAGTGCAGCGTTAATAGAGTTAAGATTGGCAGGGGTACGCACTTATAATAGATTTTTCAGTACTATAAACCACTTGTGTGCAAGTAGCCACAACAAAGCGTCCGTCACTGGAAAAGAACTCGACGAGTGAATTACAATACACTCTTTCAAGTTAAGCCAATCTCCTTCTTTTAGTACTGACCAGATGTGCCACGCACGGCACGTCTCTACAACAAGAATGTGTTTGGCGTTTTCGGTGTTTAAATTTAAACAATGCCAGGGGAATTGTCAGAGTGAATTTGCTTGTTTGTGTAACACAGTATAATACAAAAGTAACAATTGTGTCAAATATCGGCGTTACTGAATCAAGATATGAATTGTCATTTTGAGCGGAACTTTGTGGAGCGAAGAATCTTGACAGATGCTATTCTGCAAGAAGCCGCCTTGCGGGCGTCTACGTTTCGCTGCGCTACACTCAGCATGACAAAATCAAATTCATACTTCAAATCAGCAACGCCCAAATATCTGATTGATTTAGATATAGCTTTTAGCTTTTTTACAGAGTTTTACAGATAAGTAACATTACTCCGGTTAGTTATGTAGTTCTCAGTAGAGAGAAATTAGGGGTGCTAGGACGTGTTTTCTTTCCTCTGAGATTCCCCTTAACCTGAGATCTTGCACCATTTGATTGCGAGAGCCAGGGGTAGCTAGTGCTCATCTGTCACCGTGGAAGGGTGGTAATGAGGGTGGTGGGCTGCAACCTCTAGTGGTGCAAGATGTGAATAACCCCCCTTAAAAAAAGGGAAATGTAACAAACGCGACATTACCCTACCCGAACGCGTGAGGCGTACGCGTCTGGTAATTTCCGAGGGGGATAATCAGGGATCCCAAAATCTAGAATGGCGTCACTTAGGGTTTGAAAACAGACCCTAGCCCTATGTCCCTAAAATCGAGCACATTTCTATCATGACTCGCATCATAGTTATTACATCTGGCAAAGGCGGTGTGGGTAAAACCACAGTTACAGCTAATCTGGGCGTGGCTTTAGCCAAGATAGGTTATCAGGTAGCATTAGTTGATGCTGATTTAGAATTGAGAAATTTGGATTTGCTGCTAGGATTAGAAAAACGCATAGTCTACACACTGTTGGATGTTCTAGCAGGAGAGTGCCGTTTAGAACAAGCTTTGGTGAAAGATCACCGACAATCAGGTTTAGTACTTTTACCAGCATCACAAAAGCGCACCAAAGAATCAGTAAATCCAGAGCAAATAAAATCAATACTGAATGATTTGGCACAGAAGTATCAATACGTACTAATAGATAGCCCAGCAGGCATTGATACAGGATTTCAGAATGCGATCGCCGCTGCTACTGAAGCGATAGTTGTTACTACACCAGAAATTTCCTCAGTACGCGATGCCGATCGTGTAATCAGGTTGATAGATACCAAAGGGATCGAGCCTATTCAGTTAATCATTAACCGTATTAGACCCGGGATGGTACGGGATTTTAATATGATGTCAGTAGAAGATGTTCAAGAACTTTTAGGAATTGGGCTACTCGGTGCGATCCCTGAAGATGAGCGTGTTATTGTTTCCACCAATCGCGGCGAACCTTTAGTATTAATGGAGAATAAATCGACAGCTGCCATCGCTTTTGATCGGATTGCTCGCAGCCTGGCGGGGAAAACTGCCAACGAGTGCTTTGAGTTCGACTCACCTAAAGACAATATCTTGGATTCAAATCCCCCAATTTACCCAATTAATGATTTTGTGAATCTATATCCGTATTTCTAAACTTCCCTATTCCTACTAGGAAGCGGGATTTTGGATGCTTTTTCTTTCTCATGTCGAAATTTCCCCAAAAAATCAAAAAAGGTGCGTTAGCGACAGCCTAGTGCACCTTTTATTTTATTCAGCCCTCCTGAAGGAGTGCTTGGGTAGAAAGAATGACAAAATTAGGCAAGCTAGACCAAACACAAGACCGAGTAATACTGTAGTTTGCATTGCTTCTACCGCAGATGTATTGATAATCGTATCGAGCGAGGGTTGAATAACTGCAGGCAGATTGTGAATGAATTCTTTTCGCTCTTCGCGGCTATAAGTTTGAATAACCCACTCCAACGTAGCGATCGCTTTTTGTCTCTGTTCCGGACTTACTGTTTGCCCGAGTTGTGCGATCGCCCGATCTAGAGCTAACTCAAATAAGTTATCTGCTCTTTGGGCATGCTCCTAGGTTCCGCCATCCCTAGACTCATCTACGATCGAGGTGGTCTTCAGAGAGAGGGATGCAAATCCCCCACGAAAAAGTCAGCGTCAATTAGCTAAAAGTAGCTAA
Source organism: Fischerella sp. (assembly GCA_026419705.1). Lineage (GTDB taxonomy): Bacteria > Cyanobacteriota > Cyanobacteriia > Cyanobacteriales > Nostocaceae > PCC9605. Next base: position 6,786 of record JANZYY010000107.1, on the reverse strand, counting down.
TCTTGCTTCTAAAAACTTTTTTCCTTGTTGTTCGCCATCTTGGATGAGCTGTTTGATGTGTTTGGGATTGCGATCTAGTTTAGTCTCATAGTCAAGACTTTTTTGCAACTCATCAGACATTTCTATAAAGGGAATGTAGTAAGGTTTGTCTTCTAGTTCTACAAAAGATCTAGGAATTTTGATGGGTTCTTTAATATGGAACTCTTCTAGAAACTCATCTTTAAAAGCTCCCCTTAACAATAGATTGTTGAGTATCTCGATACGTCTTAGGTTTTGAAATAAAGAAATATTCCCTTCCAGTTCATTGCGTCGATCTAAAATATCATCTACTTCTACCGGGATCCGATCTCTGCGCGTCGGATTCAGTTTAATTATCCAGATTTCCTGGGGAATATTCGCAACACCAACAGAGTTGGGATTGATCAATTCATCCGTAGGTGGATTATCGGAATATAAGCCGTCCCAATAAGCGTCTTTGCCAATTTCAACGGCTGGAAAAAGATTTGGGATCGTACAGGAAGCTAGGATATGTTCGAGTTTAATAGGTTCGTAAAATGAGTTAAACTTCCACAATTTTCCAGTGAGAATGTTACACGCACCTAGCACGAGAATAGGAGGGTCTGGTTGTGCTCCCCAAGATGCTAATTCTTGGAAATTGATGTGAGTTTCTAGCAATTCCTGAAAATTGGTAAATCGACTCCGCAAACCCTGGGTTGTAAAAGACATCCAGTACTGAAATATCGAGGATGAAGGACTGACATTGAAATGTGGTAGTATTCCCTTACTAACAAGTCTGAGGGTCGTAATCGCAAGGTCGTTGAACAGACGCTCTTGACTGGTTTTGGCGGTATTATCCATCCAGAAATCTATTAATCGCTGCTCTACTGGATTCTCGCCTTTTTTCAAAGCATACCAGATCAAAGCCGCACAGATGCCACCTCCTGAAGTTCCGCTTAAACTAACAATGTCGAACTTGTCTTGAATGTTATTCTCAAAAAGGGCTTTAAATACGCCAGCCGTGAAAGCAGCTTGACTACCTCCTCCCTGACAAGCGATCGCAATTTTGGTTTTCATGAAAATAACTATTCCTCTACCTGTCACATTCTTATTTAGCCGATGCTTGGTATGCAATCGCAACCATCTGCGCCACAGTCTGAATTTCTAAATGTGCGATCGCTAACCATTGATTGAGTTACGCTGCTATGCTGAAATGCTCTTGCAATCAGCGGTGTTGAATTTCCAAACGGTTAGATTAGCCATTGTTGATCTCCTGGTTTACAAGTCAGCCATCATTGCAGAATCGCTACTATAAATGAAAACCCCTCTCCTTGTCATAGGGTCTTTGCGTTTATTTGATGTAGGCAGGTGTTTGTCAGCATTTCATCAATTTTTGCTTCGTTCAATAGCAGATCAGCCAGTTAAGCAACTTTAATAGTTGTCTAGTTACTGACTAACAAAGCACCTCGAACTCAGGTGAAAATTTCTGTAAAAATTCGTTGCACTGCTGTTGACTATTTACTGGTGTTTTTACTACACACAATCGTCCTTCCAAACACAGTGCAATCCGATTTAATAAATGCCTGCAACACATTCTCACATTGTCTATTTATCGCATTCTTTTTTTTCAAAATGGTATTAGGATTGGGCGATCCCAAACATAGGGAGCGGATAAAAAGTCGGCCTTGTATATCTAGCGGATGAATTCATTTTCTATTACAAATTAGAAAATTACTGCGATCGGCCGCTTGAGTGCGCGTCTACGATTTTCATCCGCTTTTGCGTGCAACATCAAGAGGTCTATCGACCATTACTCAGAAATGCTTCAGCCTCTGTTTCACCATAAGCGATTAGTTCTTGAATAAAACTAGGATTGCGATCTATCTTAGATGAGTAGTCCAAATCCCAAAGCATTCTAATGCGCTTTACCTCTATATGCTGATACTTACCATTTGCAAGCAGCTTGTTTTTCAGCAATTGATTAATTTTTTCGATGAAATAGATTTCTTGCTCTAGGGAAAGATTAGCAGAGAGTTCATCACGCCGATCGCGGATCGCTTCTATTGATTTTGGCTCATTCTTACTGGTTGACGGATTAATCTGAACGATCCAGATTTCATCAGGTTTGACATCTGTGAGTTTCCGTATGGGAGGATTTTGCGAAAACAGCCCATCCCAAAATACCCCTTGTCCAATTCGTACGGATCTAAACAAAGTAGGAATAGCAGCTGAAGCTAGAATTGCCTCTACATTAACTTCAGCATTCCTAAAAACTGTAAATTGACCGCTTAGAACATTGACTGCTTCCACCAATAATAGGGGGCTTGACTCGTTGACCAATTCTTTAATTTTTTCAAATTTAACGTGTTTTTCTAGCAGTTGTTTCAGGTGCTGCTGCCCCCAATTAGGATAGGTATAGGGGCTAACTTCCGGCAGAGGAAAAATACTGTTCAAGCGCGATAACCAGACAAGATTGTTGTTGAGATAAAGATCCCACCACGAAGTCGCAGAATTATCTCGCCAAAAAGAATCCAATAATTCAACTGCTATATCTTTGCTACCTAATAATAGACCATACCAAGTCAACAGAGCAGAGATCGCACCGCCAGAAGTCCCGCTCAAAGCCACTATATCAAACTGTGGCTCTGGTTGTTGCAGGATTTTTTTCAAGACTCCGGCGGTAAAAGCGGTATGAGTACCACCCCCTTGACAGGCGATCGCCACTCGTCGATTTTTAGTGTTTTCTGCCATTGTTTCACCCTCTCCCCCCATATTTTTGCAACCCAGAACAGTTGCCGCTATTATCAAGACAGCATCAGTATCTAAACAAAAGCATCTTTAGCCAACGAAAATGGCTTCACCCTAGTTGCGCGATCTAGTTGCGCGATCGGTTCCCAATTCAGTACATCTTGCAGCAAGGCTTGGTAGCCCTGGAAATTGGGATGAAGACCATCAGAAGAAAGATGCGATCGCACCCAATTTTCACCTCTTGCCAACCAAAGGTCAAAAATATCCAGATAAGGAATCCGACGTGCTGCACAAGCTAGCTTAGTTGCTTCCTTATAGCGATACTGGTCGGTATGATTGAAATAGAAACAGTTGAGAAAGGGCATCTTGCTTTCGTCCACCGGTACCATGCCCACAAACAGAACATTACACAACTGCTGTGCTCGGTCTAACAGGTTGGCTAACAATGTTTGAAACTGCTCAAAATCAGTAAAGTGGCGTCCATTTCGATGTCCTAAGCGAGCTGAGTCATTGACTCCCACAGAAAGAACGATCAGGTCTGGAAAACTATTTCGCAGTTCACCCCGTTGGCGAACTTCTTGCTCTAATCGCTGAGATACTCGAGCCACTCCATCTCCTCGAACGCCCAAGTTATAAAGAGCATGACCAGGATGGTCGGGATGCATCCACCGACGTCGCAGCTGTTCTACCCAACCACCACCGACCGGATCGCCAAATCCATAAATCAGGCTATCACCAAGAGCAATCACCCTCAGAGCTAAGCGAGCTTGTTGAGAAACTGGGAATAAAGCATTCATATTCATATAGAGCCTCTGAATTTGGATATTCACATCTTGCACACCTATGCAACAAACAGCCACCAGACAGAGTCTTCAATCACTCGTTCCCTCCTTTCCTCCTTACCACCCTTCCACCTGGTAACGAGAATTATCTAGTGACAACAATTAAGCAGCCCTTGGCTCTTGTTAACAATGGTGCAAGATGTCAGCATTTAAATCTCGCCCCGCCCTGAATAACGTATTTGGACAGGACCTTATTTATGACCAGAAATCATCTTGCTACACGTATGGTGATCTCTGCGGTTTAGAGTTACCGCAATTTTAGAGATGATACTTGATCCCATCTGGGTGCGGTAAGTTAAAGATCCTCTAACTTGCATGGCAAAATTCTTGTGGTGCGGGCCGGACAGCCCGCTGAGAATATGCAGGTTATATACGCGACAGCTTAGCACGCTGGAAAGTAGTGGTCTATGTCATTAATCATGAAAGGTTTGCAGTGAGCGATCGCTCGATTTTCAGGGCTAAATCCCTGACTACGAACTTTCACAACCGATCAAAACTAATGACATGAACCAGTAGTGGTTGATCGCATTTGAGCGGTAAAAAGAATGAACCGCAACAGACGCGCTCAAGCGGCTACTTACCCTACGGAAGCCACTGTTGCGTCTATGTGTCTACCTACAGGTTTGACGCCAAGTACGCCAGCAGAAGAGGAAAAAAGGGTAATTTAGGTTTCTAGCGAGGGCTTTAGCCCCGATTTAAGCACGCCTGGTGGTTACTACAAATTTCCCGAGCCTGTCATCATCTTTGTGGCAGTACTCTGGCAAAGTAACGCCTGCTGGGTAAAGCAATTTAGACAACTTGGGTTTAACCTGTTTCTTTGTGTCCTACCCTGCGGTTAGGTGCTTGAGCGCGTCTACATCGGGAAGAACCGCCAAGACCGCGCTGACTTACTGCTGCGCACCTATGTGGTTCGTTACCCTACTATTCACTGTCGCAGAAGTTTTGATAGGTTAATCAACTTTTCAATTTCTCTTGTTTCCCTCTTGCTTTGTGTTCTACCCTTACGGTCAGCCCTACTCTACGAGAAGCCGCCCACAAGGGGCGTCTACGTCAGTCGTACCCTGCGGTCAGCCGCGCTGCGCGCGTCTACATGGGGGACTCACCGGCCCCCACGACCGACAGGGAGTGGGGATTGGGGGGAGAACCCCCAAGACCGCGCTGACTCACCGCTACGCGTCTAATCCGCCCTTTGTGGTTAGTTTTTTTACCCAGCAAAATTAATGCGATAGACCACTAGTAGAAAATGGTTTAACCACCCAGATTGATTTGCTGCTCTTCAACCAAGATTTTTAGTTAGAGTGTGCTTTTTGAACTTAAGTGTTATGGGCACCGTTAACTTGGAGAACAGTGCCAGTAACGTAGCTACTGGCTACAGGTGAAAGCAAAAACACGACTGCCCAAGCAACCTCTTCAGGCTTACCAAAGCGACGGAACGGAATCTCTGCAACAATCTTTTCTTTGACTTTGTCTGGGATCGCCCTAGTCATGTCAGTTTCGATAAATCCCGGTGCTACGGCATTGGCTCGTACTCCATACCGTGCTCCCTCTAAAGCTAAAGATTTGGTCAGACCAATAGCACCTGCCTTAGATGCTGCGTAGTTCGTCTGACCGATGTTTCCTCGTTCACCCGAAATTGAACTGACACAGACGACTGAACCTTCTCGTCGCTCATACATTTTGGGAATGATGGGGATCAGCGTGTTGTATATTCCCTTTAAGTTAGTTTCTATGACTGCATCCCAGTCATCTATTGTGATTTTGGGAAAAAAGTTGTCTCGGGTAATTCCAGCGTTAGCAACAACTCCGTAAATAGGTCCTAGTTTCTCTTCTACTGTTTCTGCTACTGCTGCCATTGCTGCGGAGTCAGTCACATCGGCTGGAATTGCCAAAGCACCACTCTCAATGTTGGGATCGTTGCGATATGTGTAAGCTACCTGAGTTCCCAATTCCTCTAGTAGACTGACAATCGCCGCTCCAATACCTCGATTGCCACCAGTAACTAAGACGACTTTGCCTTCTAGTCCCAGATATTTCATATGCTAAGGTGAATTTAGAATGTGTATTACAAAACCAAGAGCAGTTTTAGGAAAAAAGATAGGCGAAAAGGATTTTCTCCTTTGTCTGTCTTTGTTCTAGCTGCTCTTTACTTCAATCGCTCGATCGCGATCGCGGTACCGCCACCAGTCCCATGACAGACTGCTGCCAATCCCAGCTGCCCGTTTTTTTCTTGCAAAGCATTGAGTAGTGTCACTAGAATCCTTGCTCCAGAAGCCCCGATAGGATGACCCAAAGCGATCGCACCTCCATAGACATTGAGTTTTTCATGAGGAACACCTAAGATTCGGTTAAATAAAACATTGCTCAGCGCGAAAGCTTCATTGTTTTCGAATAGGTCGAAATCAGTAATTTTCATTTTCAATTGATCTAGAAGCTTTTTCACTGCATGGATGGGAACCTCCGGGAATCGCCATGTTTCCCCACCAGCCCACGTTCCCCCGATGATGCGGGCAATGGGCTTTAGTCCGTGTTCTTCTACTGCTTTTTGACTTGCCAAGACCAGAGCTGCTGCTCCGTCCGATATCTGACTGCTATTACCAGCAGTGAACACCCCATCCGCTTTGAAAGCAGGCTTGAGTTCGGCAAGTTTCTCCAAAGTGGTATCCGGACGAATTCCTTCGTCTTTTTCCACTAGTTGCACGCCTTTTTTGCTCTTGACTTCAATTGCTGCAATCTCTTTCTGCAAGAAGCCTTGCTCAGTAGCACTTGCTGCTCGTTGCTGAGAATAGAAAGCTATTTCATCCAATTCATTGCGTGTAACTTTGTAAGCTTCTGCCAGCCTTTCAGCTTGCTCTCCCATCTTTTCAGATGTGGTAGGGTCGGAAATACCATCACAGAGCAACAGATCGATGATTTGCTCTGGCGAATTCAGCAGTAATTTGCACCCCCATCTGACTCGGTGCGATAGCAACAACCCGCTCTGGGACATTGATTCCATGCCACCAGCAAGTACAATGTCGGCTTGACCAGAAGCAATAGCAGCAGTGGCGCTCATCACGCTCATCATTCCTGAGGAACACACCATATCCACAGCATATCCGTTTGTTGTCTCTGGAATACCAGCCTTGAAAGCTGCTTGACGGGGCAATAACTGTCCATGACCAGAACGGAGTACGTTGCCAAAGATATACAGGTCTATGAA
>JANZYY010000106.1:286-11730 GCA_026419705.1 Fischerella sp. | reverse complement strand
GTATCGTAGCTGGTGATGTCACCCCCATTGAAGAAATCGGTGTTGTAGGCGTCCGTGAAATGTACAAGTCTCTCGGAACTCCTATTGATGCTGTTGCTAGTGGTGTCAGCGCCATGAAGAATGTTGCTGCTTCCCTGTTGTCTGGCGAAGACGCTGCTGAAGCTGGCGCTTACTTCGACTACCTCGTTGGTGCGATGTCGTAGGTGAAGCTGTTTCTCCCATTGAAACAGAAGTATTGCAATACGGTTGGAAATAAGGAAATAACAACATGCAAGACGCAATTACCGCTGTTATTAATTCTTCAGACGTTCAAGGTAAGTACCTCGACACCGCAGCTCTAGAGAAGCTCAAGAGCTATTTCAATACTGGCGAGCTGCGCGTACGTGCTGCTACCACTATTGCTGCTAACGCTGCTGCAATTGTGAAAGAAGCTGTAGCTAAGTCCCTGCTGTACTCTGACATCACCCGTCCCGGTGGTAACATGTACACCACTCGCCGCTATGCAGCTTGTATCCGCGATTTGGATTACTACCTGCGCTATGCAACCTATGCTATGCTAGCTGGCGACCCCTCCATTTTGGATGAACGCGTACTAAATGGCTTGAAAGAAACCTACAACTCCTTGGGGGTACCTATAGGAGCTACCGTACAAGCTATCCAGGCCATGAAGGAAGTAACCGCTAGCTTGGTTGGTCCAGACGCTGGAAAAGAAATGGGCGTTTATTTCGACTATATTTGCTCTGGTTTGAGCTAGGAGCTAGTTTGCGCTTAATAATTTAGGTGCGACTTTCATTAAGGACTGGAAATCAATCGTGAGTGCTAGGACGTTATATCGCTTATCAAGCTAATTTTATGAATGATGAGTGTTAGCGGTCTGGTATTGACGCCTGATTTCCAGCCTTGCAGTAAATAGAGACAAATTTGCACTCAAGATTTTGAGATAAAAAAGTTTTCACACCAGCTACAGGAGATTTAAGACCATGCGCATGTTTAAAATTACTGCTTGTGTCCCTAGCCAAACTAGAATTCGTACCCAGCGAGAATTGCAAAATACTTACTTCACTAAGTTAGTTCCCTATGAGAACTGGTTTCGCGAACAGCAACGTATTCAGAAAATGGGCGGTAAAATTGTTAAGGTAGAATTAGCTGCTGGTAAACAAGGAATAAATGCTGGTTTAGCTTAATTTAATTCCTAATAGACCAAATTATTGATTGTAGGGAGTTGCTAAGAGGTCTGATTGACCTCTTTTTTGTGTTATTTTTCAGTTGCCAGGAGTGGTGAATGTATCTGGCTTAACATAAAAACAGTGCAGGCATCTTGCCTATTCAAGTGAAGCCTGCACTACTAAACTATGCGAGCGATGACCAAATATGATTTAGTCAAACATGTTCAGGAGACGATATCCACGCACGTATAGCGGAACAGAACCGCTGCTGTTCTGTTTGAACTTTGCCTCCTTGACAGTTTCATCAAATATGATTAGTGTTTCTTTGCCAACCTTTAGCCATTCTTCGTAAGGTACACTCATATCTTGCTCTACACCACCAAGACTTGGTGACACCATGGCCCGATATGCTTGATTGAATTTTCTGCGGAACCTAAAATCTACTGAAATTCTCACACCATCTGTTTTGCGTCTGACTGTTTGGTGCAATCCACGAGCATCGTTAAAATACATCGTACCGTGTTGCAATTGTGCTTCTGTGTAGGAAACAACCATGGGAATATCTCTACCTTCATCAAAGTCGGACATGACCCGCATTGCTTTGAGTTCCATTTCGCGGGGCATTTCACCAGCTTCGATAGTTATGTTTTCAATATCACCAAACAGGGGCAAAATTACAACTGTTGCATCTGCAGGAACACCAGCCCAGACATCACTATGTAGTTTTGAGCTTGCGAAAGGCAAACGAGTTTTCTCTGGATCGGTTTTACCATAAACCACACGGAGATTTACTGGTAAATCCACTGCGTCGATCAAATCGTTAGCTCCTAATTGGTAAAAAGCTTCAGCTACACTTGTTTGAAAGAGGTTAAAAGCCAAAGTATGTTCTCGCTTTGGCATTAAAAGTCCGGTACCAGTGTAGTTCGACAGAGTATTTCTCTGTTCGAGCAATTTCTGGAGCATTTCCTCTTCCGAGAGAATGATAGGACTGTTTAGGCAAGCTGAAATGTAACTAGCAGCAGCAATTTGGATCTGCTGAAATAATTCAGGCTTTAACTTGTGTTCAAACAGCAGCCGATACTGCCGTTTAGTAGAAATACGATCGCTAAGTTCATCAAATAGGCGATCGCCTAACTCAGAGAATGCGATCGCTTGCTCTAGTTCTAATTGTTCATCTAATTTTGGCTTTGCTAACAATTTTGCCATTATCATCCCTTCTATCATTTACTAGTAGTGAGTGGCTAATACTATTACCTACGTTGTCGATCGTTCGTTATTTGCTAAAATCAGCAATTTCTCACTCACACTAAACACACTTAAGCTCATGTTTATTTATGCTTTGCTACTAATATTCTCCAAATCAAATTGTTTTCATAGGGTATTTACTCTGAATTTTTTATAAACTCAAGATAAAGTTAAATTGATGAAGAAATCAATTTATTAAATAAATATTTTGTCAACCAACAAAATTAACAAGCTTTCATAAAGATAGCTAGCTTCAAACAACTCTTGCTCTGAAACAAGAAAATCTCAATCAGACAAAAATCAGTAAAATCAACATTATCAATCCAGTGTACAAATGTTACTAAATGGATAGTTATTAACAAACGTATTTATCTGATTTTTGTCGTTTGTTGTTCCGGCAAAAAGCAAAAAGTTGCACTTACTTTGCTTATGCTTGTGAAAAAGCAGTAGCTATTAATATCAACCACCAACAATTCCTGCCCCATATTTAAACCAGATGACTACATAAATCTGTCTACATGCCAAACTCAGATCCCAAAAATTCCACTAAAAACCTTTATAACGATACAGCATTGCAGTGGATTCGAGGAGAACCGACTTCACTTTCTGACTTTACGGCACGCCCTTTTGTATTAGAGCTTTGCGAGCCTGTTGCTGGGTTGCGCGTGCTTGACTTGGGTTGCGGTGAAGGTTATTGCTCTCGGCAATTACGCCAAAGAGGTGCAGCCCAAATATATGGTGTAGATCTCTCTGAAGCGATGATTGCAGCAGCAAAATTGCAGGAATTAAAAGATCCTTTGGGTATTCAGTATGAATTAGGGTGTGCTACTGACCTCAAACAATTTGGCGATCGCGAATTTGACTTAGTCATAGCAGTGTTTCTATTTAACTATTTAACAATCGCTCAAACTCAACAATGCATGACCGAAGTTGCACGTGTACTTCGTCCAGGAGGTCGATTTGTTTTCAGTGTTCCACATCCATCTTTTCCATACATGCGGGAAGCTGCCTATCCCTTTTATTTTGAAGTTGACCGTAAAGGTTATTTCAGTAAGCGAGATTGGCAATTTCCGGGTCGCATTTGGAAAAGAGATGGGTCTTGGCTAAATGTGCAACTGGTTCACAAAACCTTAGAAGATTATTTTGATGTCCTTAAAAACGCTGGCTTTTATACGATGCCAACTTTACGAGAATTAGGGGTTACGCCGGAGCACATAGCACTAGATGAATCTTTTTTCGGTTCTTTGATTGATTTACCACTCCATCTAGCCATACAAGTCTTACGATGATGACACAGCTATCTTGTTCGATTCACGAATCCTTGCGGGAAATTACAGCTAATCATCCATTGTGGAAACATGATTTCCTCAGCCGCTGTCGTGCTAGACAGTTGTCTTTACAAGAGATACGCTTACTAGCTGTTCAAATGTACAAATTCTCCAAAGAATTTAATCGAATTTTGGCTAGTATTTTATCTTGCTGCCAAGATGAAAGCGCTCAGTTGGTCCTATTGGAGAATTTGTTTGACGAAATGGGACAAGGGGATTTAAATCAATCTCATCCCGAATTATTTCGTCGTTTCACCCGCGCTATTGGTATCAATGATGACATTTTGGCGGTACTGCCCACAACACCTGAAACTAGAGCTTTAGTTGATACCTACTTACGGATACCGCATCAGTATGGTTTTTTAGCTGCCCTTGGGGCAGTTTGTTACGCCTCAGAAGGAATTGTGAGTACGTTATACACCCAACTTTATCAAGGAATTATTAGTGCTGCACCTTTATCCAAGGAATCTTTGATATTTTTTGAAGTCCATATTGATGTAGATGATAGCCATGCGGCAAAACTCGCAGCACTGATTGAGCCTCGATTAACTACAGAAGAAGAAGCAGTCAAACTAAAGCTCGCTATTGTCGAGGCTATGGATGCTCGTGTGCAATTCTTTAATGGGATTCAGCGTCAAATTCACGAATCTGATTTGAGTTCTAATCCATTTTTGCTTTTGAATGCATGGCGATCGGTAAGCTAAAAGGGTGAAATTACAGATGCTATTATTGCAGATGAATTATTTAAAGTAACAGGAAGTTGATTGGCATTTTTTCTGTTTTGATAGGCGATGAAATAAACACAAAATAATATTTTTATACAGCAGATATAAACTGTAGGGCATAAAATTACTGAGTCCAATGCATAAATTCTAGTTGACTGAAAAATCAGGAGCCTTTATGTATGGATTAGTCAACAAAGCGATTGAAGAGATGGTATGCAGTCGCTTTGGCAAAAATACTTGGCAAGAAATTAAGCAGAAAGCTGAACTAGAAGTAGATGTTTTTATCAGCATGGAAGCCTATCCTGATGATATTACCCATAGGCTTGTAAAAGCTGCAAGTCTTGTCTTAGGTTTATCAGCCGCAGAAATTATGCAAGCTTTTGGAGAATATTGGGTACAGTACACAGCTGAGGAAGGCTACGGTGAACTCATGGATATGAGTGGGGATAACCTACCTGAATTTCTAGAAAACCTTGACAATCTTCACGCTCGTGTAGGAATTAGTTTTCCTAAGCTAATGCCCCCATCTTTTGAGTGTACTGATATAAAAGAAGAGTCTTTGAATCTACATTATCGCTCAAGCCGAGAAGGTCTGACTTCAATGGTAATGGGTCTAGTCAAGGGATTAGGAAAAAGGTTTAATACAAAAGTTGATATTACCCAAATCCAAAGTAGGGATGGAGGCGCCGATCATGATGAATTTTTAGTAAAGTATAAACCGCAGTGAGGCCGGTATGTATGGTTTCTCCTCATCTGAGTCTTTCCCCAGAATTATTTACGAAAGCTTTTCCGTTCCACTTTGTATTTAACCGCCAACGAGAAATTTTACAAGCTGGTGCTGTTCTAGAGCGCATTAGTGGTGCACAAATAATAGGAAGCAAATTTGAGCAATATTTTCAAATCAATCGCCCTAATGTAGTAGTTGATTTTGATGCTATTCAAAAAAAGTCCCACGCTCTTTTCATGTTGGAGTTTATCCAAAATGGAATGCAACTCAAAGGTCAAATGATGTATCAACCAGAAGAAGAATTGATATTTTTTCTTGGTTCTCCCTGGATTACTGATACTGCTAATCTCGTTCCTCTCAATATCAAATTAAAAGACTTTGCCATTCACGATCCAATTGTTGATTTTTTATTTTTACTACAAGCAAAGAATTCAGCTCTGGCTGATGCTGAAAAGTTAACCGCTGAACTCACCAAGCAGCGGGCAGAATTACAACGTGCTCTGGCTATACAAGAAAATTTGGCTAAAGTCGCTGAAGAACAAGCTCAAAAACTACAACAATCTCTAAGAGACTTACGGCATGCTCAAGCCCAATTAATCCAAGCTGAGAAAATGTCTAGCTTAGGTCAGTTGGTAGCAGGAATTGCCCACGAAATTAACAATCCTGTCAATTTTATTTACGCCAATATAGATTATGTTGAACAATATACTCAAGATCTATTTAAATTATTAAATTTATATAAAACATTTAATTATCATATCGTACCAAAAATACAAGAGTATATCCGTAAAAATGAATTAGATTTCATATTTGAAGATTTGCCCAAAACTATAAATTCTATGAAAATAGGGGCAGAACGGATCAGGGACATTGTGTTGTCTCTTCGTAACTTCTCTCGGCTTGATGAAGCAGAAGTGGAAAGGGATGATCTTCGCGAAGGAATTGACAGTACTCTGCTGATTTTACAGAACCGCTTCAAAACTAAAGGTGATAAATCAGGTATAGAAATCATAAAAAACTACGGTAATTTACCTTTAGTAGAGTGTTATCCTGGACAATTAAACCAAGTTTTTATGAACATTATTAGTAACGCTATTGATGCATTCGACAGCAATAACATCAAAAATTCGAGTATAGAAACTCGATCTCGTTTGAAGAGAATTACAATTACTACAGAAGCTTTAAAAACAAACTATGTTGCGATCCGAATTGCTGATAATGGCCCAGGAATGACTGAAGCGGTGAAGGCAAAACTATTTGATCCATTTTTTACAACTAAACCAGTAGGTAAAGGTACAGGGTTAGGCTTATCAATCAGTTATCAAATTGTTGTTGAAAAACATGGAGGAAAACTGACATGTATATCAGAACCGGGTCGGGGAAGTGAGTTCTGTATTGAAATTCCTATATCAGTGAATAGACAAACAGAAGATGATATTAGCTCTCTGAGTTGTGTGATGTAAATATCTTTAAAAGTTGTATAATTATCTTTTTAATGAAATTTTTTATTTTCATCACGGTTTACGAATTTGGGGCTGTAGGTGTACCCTTGGTAACGACTGCGCGATCGCCAAAATAAAAGGGTTGCTAAAATCTACCACGTACAAAAGATTGCGGATGCTATTGATTCGGTACAAATCGTGAATTTACGCCGCCTAATTCCATTATTTGACAACTCTGTGTCCGAGTGGGCATTAGAGGCGCGCCTGTTGCGCTGGTTAACGTTAGTTTGGCTGTTCATAGGCTTAATAATGCTGTTTTCAGCTTCTTATCCCGTTGCTGATGTCAATCACAATGATGGGTTGTATTACTTTAAGCGCCAACTCCTGTGGGTGTTAGTGGCCTTAATATTATTCAACATCATCGTTAATTTACCCCTACATAGGATTTTAGGAGTATCCCACTGGTTTGTGTTTCTGCTATTGGTGCTAATTTTCGTCACTATGATTCCAGGAGTGGGAAAGAATGAGCTTGGTGCAGCTCGTAGGTTAGTAGGACCAATTCCGCTACAACCTTCTGAATTAATAAAGCCCTTTCTGGTACTACAAAGTGCGAGGCTTTTTGGTCAGTGGGACAAACTGAGTTGGTCTGTTCGCCTAGCTTGGTTAGGTATTTTTGGTCTTGTGATTTTGGGGATTTTGGCACAGCCCAACTTGAGTACAACTGCACTGTGTGGTATGACCATTTGGTTAATTGCTTTAGCAGCTGGACTGCCTTACAAATACTTGGGAGGAACAGCAGTTGGGGGGGTGCTGCTAGCGTTACTCAGTATTAGTATCAAAGAGTATCAGCGCAAACGTGTGATGTCTTTTCTCAATCCTTGGGCTGATGCTACAGGAGATGGTTATCAGCTAGTACAAAGTTTACTAGCAATAGGTTCCGGCCGTACTTGGGGTGCTGGTTTTGGACTTTCTCAACAAAAACAATTTTATTTACCAATTCAGGATACCGATTTCATTTTTGCAGTATTTGCTGAGGAGTTTGGCTTTGTTGGCAGTATGGCGCTGTTGTTCATGTTGGCTATATTTGCCACTTTAGGGTTAATTGTTGCCCTGAAGACAACCCACCCCGTACATCGACTGGTGGCGATCGGTGTGACAATTTTGATGGTAGGACAATCGTTACTGCACATAGGTGTTGCCACAGGTGCTTTGCCAACTACTGGTTTGCCGTTACCTATGTTTAGTTATGGTGGTAATTCCATGATTGCTAGTTTAGTAGCAGCAGGATTGTTGATTCGAGTAGCAAGAGAAAGTAGCGAAGCGGAAGTAATACCTTTGCAAAGAAGACGTAGAAATAGGCTATAGCGCTGATTTACCAAAGAAAAATTTGACTTTATCCTGAAAAAGTCAGTTAATTAGATAGAAAAAAGCGAAGTAAGACCTTGTTATCTTGTTATTTGGTTGGTTCCTTAGATTCATAATAACGGCAACCCTCACATGGTCCACTGGGATTAACAGCACAACGCAGATAACCGGAACGAGCATTATATCGACAGCTGATATCACCAATGAGATAACCTACTCCTTCCAAGTAATAACGATCGCTGGGTTCCGCAGGTCTTGTGTTTACCTGAATCTGCTCTCGAGGAAAATTCATAGCAACACGTCTGAGGTGCGATCGCATTCTCGCCTGCGTTTTACGCATCAACCACAGGGAGAATAGGGATGGCAAGAAACCGATGGCAATAACCAAAAGTGTCCTTAACACCTTCTTTTTACCTCTTGTGTGCGCTTTTCGTCCTTAGTGTTGCTTTCTCATCGTCTGAGAGTGCAACCCTGGGGGCAGCTTAGTGATAATGGTTTATAAAAGTGGCAACAAAGAAAAAATATTCTTGCTACCACTTAGATCAGCATAACTTTTACAGTTCAAACTGTGAGTTCTGTATGAATATTGGTAACTTAAGATTTATTTACTAACACTATCACCAAGAAGTGCCTTGTATTTGCACCTATCCCATGACTTGTAGTTGCAGTGACACAACTATATTGTGATTGGATAATTTTTCCGCCAATATTCAAGCTTATCAATAGATATTGACTTAGTAATGATATTCACCTCATTTCCCCGCCGGTCAACCTCTGGGTCTGTGGTAAAAACACCGCATTCTAACTCCTCTGGTTTGATATTCCAATATTGACTAAATCGATGTTTTAAAGTAATTGCCTGTTCAAATACTTTGTTTCTATGCTTATTTCTTCTTTTTCTTTCTGTTGCTCCTGTTGCCTCCGTATCGATAAATTTAGTTTCAATTAAAAACAATTTGTTTTGAGATGTAAGGTAAACAAAATCACACTTACCTAAATCTGTGTAGTCGGCAATAGGAGACTTTTCAAATAACAGCAACTCAGTGCAGGTCGGAAATAGATTTTTTTTATTCAAAAATAAGTACGCTTGCAATAAGAGTTCCTTGTCGTAGGGAAATCCAACAACCCCTTCAAAAAATCTTTTTATTTCTTCTTGTGTTTGGGGTTGAATTTTTTTGCAGTATGCAACAAATCGACCGATCGCATCTGCGGTGATTGAGTATTTGCTCCTTACCCTGTTTGTTGCATTTCCCCTCATGGCATAAAAAAATACCATTTTCTCCGGGAGAGGGGCATCCGTATAAGTAACTAAAAAAAAACTATAAAGCCTTTTGCACTTAAGGTAATATATTGATAGCGAAGGTGATAAAAAGTATTAATATTTACACATAAATCTTAAGTATCAATCAGCGGTTGTATATGAGCAGCAAATCTGGCATTTTGCAAAGCCAGAACAGTACTTCTAGAATCTTGCACCCAAAATTGTCGTCCAAACCGGACAAGATGACGAGAGTTTTCACCCTGGACAATTCCTATTATCGGTACTTTTGCTTTTTCTTTATCCCCTGACTGTTCTTGCAGAATTGTTCGTAAGCGATGCTGTTCTTCAATCGTTGCTGCTTGTTGAGCACTTAATTCTACCATTACCATCTGTAAAGTTTCTACCTGCTCAGCATCTTCAACAATAAATTGAGTTTGCTCGTCTCGTCGATCTACCTTACCCCAAATTATTAATCTGGCATCAACTTGTAACAGTGAACTAATGCGTTCGTAAGATTTCGGAAATGCTACTGCTTCTGCTTGTGAAGTTAAATCTTCTATTTGTAATATTGCCATTGGATCGCCCTTTTTGGTGATCACTTTTTTCACATTATTGAGCATAACCACGGCACAAATCAACGCATCTTCTTTTTGGTCACTTAGTTGTGAAAGGTTAATTGGAGCTAAAACGCGCGCTGAGTTGCGTATAGATTTGAGTGGATGGTCTGAGACATAAAAGCCTAATAGTTCTTTTTCTCTCCTTAGCTTTTCTTGGGGAGGTAAATCAGGAACAGGTTTGGCTGTGGGTGCCGTGTCAAAACTGTTTTTAGACCGATTGTTATTAGTAAGATGAGAAAACCCACCACCTAATAAATCAAAGAGATTGCCCTGACCGGTTGCTCTATCTTTGGCACGGGATTGTGCCCAGTCGTAAACTAGAGGCAAGTCATGAAGTAACTGGTTGCGGTTGGAGTCAATTTTGTCAAAAGCTCCACAATAAATCAGCGATTCTAAAGTACGGCGGTTAACAGCACCGAGATCGACGCGATCGCAAAAATCAGCCAAGGATTTAAACTCACCTCCGCCTTCTCTGGCTTCTAAGATAGAAGCGATCGCACTTTGTCCCACGTTCCGCACGGCCGACAATCCAAATAAAATCTTGCCACCGGCGGGAGTAAAATCCACACCAGAGCGATTAATATCTGGTGGGTCTATTTGAATACCCATATTGGTACAAGTAGTAATGTATTTCTGCACCTTATCTGTATCGCCACTGTTAGCCGTTAACAGTGCTGCCATATATTCCAATGGATAGTTAGCCTTCAAATAGGCAGTTTGATATGTTACATAACCGTAAGCTGTTGAATGAGATTTGTTGAAACAATTGGAAGCTACCAAACCATTTTTGACAACAAAATTGTGGTCGCGCTCCACTCCAATGTCATATACGTTCTGCGTGCCCAGGGATATGCGTGTTACAATTTTGACCATTGTTTGCCACTCTATGAAAATCTTTAAAATAAACAAGCTTATAGAATTGTTTGGTGTGGAATACATATTAATCTAATGCAAGCCGCCATCCAAACTGTTTGTGCGGCTGAAATCAGCTGAACAGAAATTATTAAACTGTATTAAGATTAAGGACTTGAGTCACACAAGGAAGCAATTATGGCATCCATCCGCGAGTTGCACAAACAGTTAGTCACCAAAGAACGCTCTGCCGTAGAAATTACCCAAGAAGCTTTAGACCGTATTCAAGCGTTAGAGCCGAAATTGCACAGTTTCTTGTGCGTAACGGCCGAACAGGCGTTAGAAAAAGCGCGGGCCGTGGATGCCAAAATCGCCGCCGGCGAAGAAATTGGCTTATTGGCAGGCATTCCTATTGCCATCAAAGACAACATCTGCACTAAGGGAATTACCACTACCTGCGCTTCCCGAATTTTGGAAAATTTTGTACCGCCTTATGAATCGACTGTGACACAGAAATTGGCAGATGCTGATGCGGTCATGGTAGGTAAAACCAATCTAGATGAGTTTGCAATGGGTGGTTCCACAGAAACCTCTGCTTTCGGTCTAACTGCCAATCCTTGGGATTTGTCAAGAGTTCCAGGTGGTTCTTCTGGTGGTTCGGCGGCGGCGGTAGCAGCCGGAGAATGTACTGTTTCCCTTGGTTCTGATACTGGCGG
>JANZYY010000106.1:0-276 GCA_026419705.1 Fischerella sp. | reverse complement strand
TCGATTCGCCAACCAGCCTCTTTTTGTGGCGTGGTGGGTATCAAACCAACCTACGGACTTGTTTCTCGTTACGGTTTGGTAGCGTTTGCTTCATCTTTGGATCAAATTGGGCCGTTTGCCCGCACTGTCGAAGATGCAGCAATATTATTGCAGGCGATCGCCGGTCACGATCCCAAAGACTCTACTAGCTTGAAAGTTCCCATTCCCGATTACCTCTCGGTCTTAAAACCAGACTTCAAGCCTAGAGGACAACTCAAAATAGGCATTATTAAAGAA
>JANZYY010000105.1 GCA_026419705.1 Fischerella sp. | reverse complement strand
AGATGTGTATAAGAGACAGAATCTAAGGTTAGTGGTTAGTGGTTGGTGGTTAGTAGTTGGTGGTTAGTGGTGAGTGGTAATTAATAATTTTGTTTTTGTGTTTTGGCAGCTTTGTCAAGATATTTGAGATATGCGTTTAGCTTTGGTGATAAGTCATTAATAATAGGTTCAAGTCTATCTAATTGTTCATTCGTCAATAATTTACGAGTGTACGCTCGTTTCAACCAATACCTAGTTTCATGTAAAGAACCTCTGGCAATTTTTACAAATCTTTGATTATCTTGAAAATTATGTCGTCCAGCACCTTCTGCTATATTCGCACCAATACTATCAGCAGCACGGATAATTTGCTTACCTACTGTTTCTTTTTCAAAGAAACTCCAGTGTATAACAATATGCCAAATGATGTCTGCCAATTTTTCAGCCAATTGGAAAATTTGTAAATCTTCAAAATTAGATTTTCCCATTCTTCCTTTCCTACTAACCACTATCTACTAACCACTATCTACTAACTTGATACTTCCCCATCAAATCTCTGACTTGAGCAGCCACAAGCGGATGAGGATCTTTTTGTAATTGGGGCAGAATTTTGAAAAGGATGCGGGGTGATGCTGTACTCAAATATGCGATTGCTGCTTCTCGTACGAAACCAGTGGGATGGCGCAGGGTTGCTAAAACCTGTTCGGTGGTCAATCGGATACGGGCAACTTGAGCAAAATGAAAACAGCAAGCCAAGCACCAATCAGTCAGTAAATGTCTTTGTACTAAAAAACGACGGATGCGTTCACTGACTGTCATTTGTTTGTATTCTGTTATATTTGCTGCTAATAGATATTGCAGTTTTTCTGCTGGCGATCGCCGATCTAAAATATTCAGCAACAAGGATTTATTATGTAAATTCACTGTATGTTCTAAAATTTCTAATCCTCGTGCTAAATTTACTATTGAATCAGAGCGCAGATTGAATACTGCGGCCTGAATTTTATCTACAGGATAAAGTAATTGCAGAAGCAGTAATAATCGTTCTTTTATATCGGTTTCTAATTCCAGGATTGCCCGCTGTAGTAATGATAAAACAGCTATAATTCTAATACCTGAATGATATGTATCCAAAGCTTCTTGTGTTTTGAAATCTATATATTTAGCGTCAGTGTCGGCTTGAGTTTGGAAATCTATATAAGCAGCATAAATTTCGCCTAAAAAGCCTAATTCCTGTGTAATTAAAGTTTTCACTCTCATTTCGTAATACCGATCCACCGAACCGGTAATTCCTTCTTTTTGCAGCCTTTTCAATAAGACACGGAGAATATAATCCCTGTTAGTACCCCGAAATGTTTCTAAATGCTGCCATAAAGCATCGATCGCTTCTAAGCTGGGGATTTGACTAATAGTGCGCCAAGCATGCATCCGTACTACTTCTGGTTGATAAATATTGGTAGCTAAATCAACTAGCATCGGTAGGGCTTCATTCTCTAGTCTTACTAAGGCCTGCATAGCTGCATTTCGGGTTGACTTGTAGTAAAGCCCTCCTAGTAAGGCTGGGTAGTACTCTTCTAAATGAGTTGCTGCAATCATTTCTAGTACTGCAATGCGCACCCCCAAGGACTCATCCTGCAACAAACTTGGGATATGAATTCGTAGCGCCTGTAAATAAACTGCTTCTCTAAGAGCTTTTACAGCATCTACCCGTTCCCTTTCTTGTTGATGAGTGAGCATCCGCCGCAAGGTTTTAGTCGCAGCGACTTTTTGCATCGGCGTTCCTTCACGCAACAATAATGCAGCAGCGGTAGCGCGGATAATTGAGTGCTGCTCCGGTTGAAGGTAGTGTTCTAATTGGCTGACATCTGGATCTGATTCAGCTAACCAAACGTAGCGTAGAGCTAAGGCAAAAACATCTGGGGTAACACGGTGTTGGGGTAATTCTAACAAAGCCCGGACTTCCAGCAAGTAAGCAGGATTTGCACCTACCGCCAGCATCACTTCCAAACTAGTTTTTTGCAAGGAAGGGGGTAGTTCGACTAACACAGGTGCTAGCACTTGTGTTGCGCCTTGGGGGTCAATTTGAGATAAAAGTTCAATACAAGAACGTTTATCTACTTCGCTACCTTTTTCTCTTAAAGCTTTAACAACTGCCTGTTTGAATGCACGCAAATCTACATCTGTACCACTTAATTGTCCTTGTTCTGCGCTTAAGACTAACAGATTAACATAGTGCGATCGCAAAAGCCAAATTACTCCCAAACAGCACACAGCCACGCTTACTGTTTCTGCTACCATAAGCGAGTCATGTATGGGCATGGATAGAATTTGCCTTCCCAACCATAAGGTAATTAAAATTGCTACACCGGCTGTTCCAGCACCGAAAGCATCGGCGACACCTCCCGATAATGACTGGATGTAGCTGCGAATTTTATCGGGGATTGGTTGGAAAAGCAGGGGTCCGCTACTGACAACAAAGGTGTAACGCAGAAGTTCGTCTAAAAACTTGAGAATAACTAAACCCCATAAAAGATTGCTGGGATAGCCTAATGGTAACAATCCTAACAGGGGAATGGTTAGGGGCATAAAAATGCCTACGGTAACTGGTAAAGTTGCAGCAGTAACAAACACTCCAAAGCGTTCGAGAGCACGACTGGAGATAAATAACTGCATTCCTAGCTCGCATACTCCCGTAATTCCACCTAATATACCCAAAAAGCTAGCAATATCTTTACCCTGAAAATTCGACTTCAGCTGGCTAAGATATTGGAAATCTATTAACACTCCCATTGCTTGCAAAAGAGCAAAAAAGGCAAACAATAACCAGGCGTAACGCTTCAGGGGACCAAAAAGGCGGCGTTTTTGAGAGTATTGTGTTTCTTCTATTTCTTTTTGAGGAACATCAGGGAAAGCCTGGGGATAATTTTGACTGAGATATAATAGTGTCGCTGCTCCCAAGGCTATGAATATACCAGCGATGGGCATAATCACGTTATCTAGCCCGACGAATAGCAGCAGAAAGGGCAAACTAAAGCCGCCGAGAACATCAGCAACTAAAACGCCACTGCTGATCAGGGGGTATGTCCGCTTTATTTCCCGAATGTTGAAAAGTTGGTTGGCGGCGATCGAGGTGTTGAGGTCGTTGATGACGTAGAATGCATCTACCCACAACCGTAGCAGAAATATCACATATATCGCCAGGCAGGAAACGTGCAAACCCAGACGCAATAAAAATAATGGTACAAACATGCATGGCGCGATCGCCACAATTACCCGCCGCAAGGGAAAAATCTTTTGCAGCCAAGAATATAAAATTACTAAGACTGCACCTATGATTGCACTGGCGATATAAATCCAAGGTAAGGATTTAGCCCCGTACTCATCCAGAAACAGTGCTACTGTGGAGTCTTCTGACCAGCGCAATCCTATTGAGGTACTAGTATAAAAAGCGAACATCAACCAAGTGCGATCGCTCTCCTCCGGTCGGAGATTTACCCACTTGAGTAATTGCGACACAATACCTTTTTTAGGAGCAGTCCAGTGATTTTTCAGTTCCATGCAGTTTTACTGTATTTGTTAGTGGTTGGTGGTTGGTGGTTGGTTGGTGACTGTACCAAACAACGAACAACAAACAACAAACAACACAAATTAGTACTCCACCAAAACAAAATTGCTGAGTAAGTATTGTTTGTAGTTGGCGCTTCAGCGCGAAAGTGCCAACTACAAACCCCGCAAAGTTGCTTTGGCAAATCATTAGTTGCTCAGTTCTGCATGACCAGTATTGTTGACTCCATTCCTGTAAATAGCAAAAATCCCGAGCAACTGAGTATTATTTTTCCCACTCAGCACTCAGGACTATCATTTTGGATTTTAATTTGTTGATGGTTAGTAGTTGTTTTTTCCACTAACTACTATCCACTAACTACTAAGCAAATCAATTACTTCTTCGGCGAAAGCAGCATCATCATGTTTCGTCCTTCTTTTTTGGGTGCTTGCTGTACTTCTGCGACTGCTTCTAGGTCCGCAGCCATGCGCTTGAGCAAATCTTCTGCTAAATCGCTGTGCTGTATTTCTCGACCCCGGAACATGACAGTAGCTTTGACTTTATCGCCGTCTTTGAGAAAACGTTCTGCTTGCTTAACGCGGACGTTGTAATCGTGTTCTTCTATCTTGTAGCGCATCTTCACTTCTTTGACATCAGCTGTATGCTGCTTCTTCCTGGCTTCTCGGGCTTTCTTCTCCTGCTCAAATTTGTACTTCCCATAGTCCATAATCCGGCAAACCGGGGGATCGGCCTTGTCACTGAGCAGCACTAGATCTAGCTCTTTTTCCTCTGCTAGTTGCAGCGCTTCCTGCGGGGACAGAATTCCCAGTTGGGTTCCATCGGTATCTATGACCCGAATTTTCGGGAAGCGAATTCTTTCATTAATTTGGGGCAAATCGCGAGTTCTTTTTTTCTCAGTCACTGGCATTATGATTTGTGGGAGCTCTTTGTTAATAATTGGGTTTGGTATTGTTTAATTTGCCTCAGGAGCATAAAAAATCAGTATCTGAGGGCTAACAATCAGGTATACAACTCCAGGATAACTAATCCATAGGACGGTTTTTCTGCGATTGTATCTGTTATTCTACTCATTCTGAGAGAATTTCTATTCAATAGTTAACCTAAATTACACATCCGCAGCATTTGTTAATTATTGTAGCATCTGTTTGTCATATTATTGACAGATAAACTTTTAAGTATATTTGGGCATCGTATAAATGCCAAATAAATGCCAAATTCAAGGGTCTAGGAGATATCTATAAAATTAACGAACCACGAAGAACACGAAGAACGCAAAGAAGAGAAAATTTACATAGGTAGTCTTGCAACTGAGCAGAGCATAATGTATTTGATTTAATGAAAACAATTTTAGAGTAATCATTTTCAGCATGTTTACTGAGGTGCAAGCGAAAAATGCTTGATAAACAAGGACAAGAGTAATAAATCAGCGAACAGTTTAAAAACTGATAACTGTTCTATGTTTGCATTCTCAGGAATTTCAGGAATTCAGGTGCAAATCATAGCGCTGACACAGGGTTTGGAGTTTTTCACGAATGAGCGATCGCACGTTTTCTGGTGATACAATTACACAATCTGGTGCATACTGCATAATTTCTCGGATAAACCAAAAGGTGTTGGATACACGCCTAATTACTCGCCGTACCCGTGGAGTATTTGGTAGCCACTCGTTTGTGATGTCTTCTGGTTTGGCTTGATAAGCAAAGGCTAAACCGTTAAATAAGTGCATTTCTACCTCTATTTCTGCTAATTGAGAACGCCATTCACCAGAAATTGGTATGACAGCAGCATCTTGGATTCTGTCTAAACGCAGACTCCAGTTATTTCGTAACTCTTCTATATCTAGATTTCCTTCAGTTTCTTCGCACCAGCAATCGAGGTATTGGCGTTTTTCGTGGAGTGTAACTTTGGCGTGACGGACAGTGAAGTTCCACAAGCGCTGTGCTGCATCTTGATAGGAAAGTTGAAATGGTTGTTCGCGTAGAATGAAGCGGTCAATCTCTAAACGCCAAGGTGGAGGTAAGTTTTCTATAAAACGCTCTATTTCGGTTCGCAGTGGTATTGATAGTTCACTGCGTTCGAGAAGCAATTTAGCAATTTCTTGCGCTTGCTCATTTTGACCGATGTCAGTTAATGCACGCATGGCTCGATCTAAGGCTCTAATACGTGTTTCTGACCAATCGTGATTTTTACCGATGGTTAACTGATGACGAGCGATCGCTTCTACTAGTTTAGAGATGTTTGGGCGATCGCCCCACATCATCCCAAATTCCCGCGCCAGGTTTTCTAACTCGGCTTTATCGCGTTCTGAAACTGACAGGGTTATCGACTGACCTTTGCGACTCATTTTTATACGGACAATTTTATATGGACATATCTTGTCAATCTCTATTTTGCGTGCCAATATAGGATTTAACAACCAGTTACGGACACTATTTAAGGATATGTCCAATTACAGCATTTCGCTTAAGCCTGTATATTCCCAGACTGTGTCAACACCTGAAGGTTTGAAATTACCTGAGAATTGGTCGCTTTCTTGGCATCAAGTCGAAACTTATAAAGCGCTGCAAGACCCAAATATTGAGGTCATCTTCAATACAGCAATGACTGGCGATGGTAAAAGTTTGGCGGCTTTTCTGTCAGCAATGAATCATCGTACGTACACTTTGGCAATGTATCCAACAAATGAACTGGTGCGCGATCAAGAAAAACAGGTACAAGAATATAAGGCGCAGTTTCAGCCAAAGTATGACCCGCAGATACATCGCCTGACAGCAGCGATTTTGGAAGACTATGTGAATACGGGGAAGTTACCTTCTAAGCTGGAAGGACTTGATAATATTTCGACTTTGTATGAAATACTCTTAACTAACCCAGATCTATTTCACTACATTCATAATTTCTACTATCTGCGAGGTAAAATAGATAACCCAGATAGGTTATTTCGCCGGATTGATGAGAAATACAAACTGTTTATTTACGACGAGTTTCACATCTTTTCCTCTCCACAGATTGCGAGTGTAATTAATACTATTCTGCTAATTAAAAATACAGCGAACTATCCAAAGAAGTTTCTATTTCTATCTGCTACACCAAATAAATTATTACAAGGCTTTCTAGAAAAGGCCGGAATAAGACCAAAAATTATTAACCCGGTAGATGTTGGTGCATATAAATTTAATGCTGATACTGAAAATCAAGGTTGGCGACAGATTAGTCAGCCAATAAATTTAACTTTTCCCCAAGGCTTGGAACCGAATTTGCGTTCGAGTTATGAATGGCTAGAAGAAAATGCTGAAAAAGTTATTTTAAAATTTTTCCAGGACTATCCCAACAGTAAAGGTGCAATTATTCTCAATTCGATCGCAGCAGTGAAAAAATTATTGCCTAAGTTTAAGGCTATTTTTGAACCGCGATGGCAGGTGAGAGAAAATACGGGATTAACAGGGGAAACTGAAAAAAGAGATTCAGTTGCAGAAGCTGATTTACTCCTTGGAACTTCAACAATCGACGTGGGAGTTGATTTTAAGATTAATTTCTTAGTTTTTGAAGCTGCGGATGCGGGTAATTTTATTCAGCGTTTTGGTAGACTTGGCAGACATAAAGGTTTTGAAACCTATCAAGCTTATGCATTAATTCCGAATTTTTTAGTTGCGAGGTTATTTGAAGAGCAATCCCATCCATTACAGGAGGGTGAAACTTATGACCGGATAACTTTTACGAACGCTATTCGTAGTTCGTGGATAGACAGAAATGAATTTGAAAGATATCCGAAGCGATGGGGTGGGATACAGTCAGCTTACATTTACTCTAAGCTGCAAGGTAATCCGCATATGAGAGACAAATATCGCGATGTGGCAAAAAAGTTTGGTACTGATATTCAAAAAGCGTTAGGAATTAGTATTAAACAAATGAATGGACAGTTTTATCGCTGTCAAAATGAAGGGAAAACAAAAATTATTGATGAGGCGAGGAGTTTTAGAGGTAGTAGTCAATTAGATTGTGCGATCTACGATTTAACTAATCCCAATGAACCAGAAGTGGAGAGGTTTAAAATGTATAACATTCCTGGTATTCTCAGCAACTTTATTTTTGAGTTGTGGGATGAGAAAAGCTTTATGGAAAAAGCGAAGAAAACAGGGGTAACAACCAAAAGATTTGAAAAAGCTTTGTGTTATTTGAAGTTAAAAGATTTTCGAGAAGTGCGGGAAGATTGGCATTTTTACTATCCCGGAAATATCTGCGAATTGGCGAAAACCAGTAAAGTGCAAGTTCTTAAAGATTTGGAGATTTGCCAACCCCACGGTTACGGTATCCAACAAATAAGTGATGCAGTTAGTCGGCGTAAATTAGTGTGCTTTATTTCGGATCGCGATCGCAATTATTTACGCGCCATCCTCAGGCTACCAATGCACTTTCAAGTTTACCCCCTCACCAACGAACCTGAAAATCGAGGTTCCTGGTATTCCATAGCCTTTGGACAGGATGCGTTGTTGTTAGAAACCCTAACTTGGGATTGGAAACCCAAGGATGATGAAGGATGGATATGTTAGGAAGATTGTGGAGAAAGGGTTTTGCCCGGAATCAGAAGGCTACAGTATTTCAATCCCTAATAGGTATTAAGACCTATGCAGTACTGCACTGCGTTCCTTTCTCCTTATATATAGTGAAGACACATCACCAAGGATTCCTATGTATATTCATCTGAACGACAGTGATATCTCACAAATGCCAGAACGCTTGCGCCACTTGTTTCTGGAGTGGTTACCAGAACACCTAAAAACCAAAAATTCAAGCTCTAGCCAAGGATTAGTTCATAAACTATCTCAAACTGAAGTCTCTCCCAAGCAGTTACATATTTTTGAAAGTCCAACCCAGGAGGAGAATACAGAACACTCGCACGTAAGGTTAAGTCAGTTGTTTGACGCAGGTATCACCAAGAAGGGAATGTCTGTGCGAGTTAAGCTTAAGCGGGGAGTGGCAAAAAAATTGCAGCGAGACTATATTAATGGTCTAGAAATTTCTGCCAAAGGAACTATTTTCTATAAAGGTGAAGAATTTGATAAACCAAGTCCCTTAGCAAAACAGTTTAATGACGGTGAAGTTAATGGGTGGGAATACATCGAAGTAAAGAAAAACGACCAATGGATTCGTTTAGAAGAATTACGACAAATTTGGAGAAACACCAATGACTCGAAATGATTTACTCTCTCGCATTTCTATCGATCCAAATATCTGTTTTGGCAAACCCCGAATTAAAGGACATCGCATACGAGTATCTTTGATTCTTGATTTATTAGCCGCAGGGGAGACAATAGAAGCAATTTTAGAAGAATATCCAGGTCTTGAAAAAGAGGATATCTTAGCATGTATTGCCTATGGTGCAGAAATGGCAAGAGATTGTTTTGTTGAAATTCCTATTGGTACTCACCAGGAAATAAAAAAGTGAATATCAAATTAGACGAAAATCTTGGTAGCTTGCGAGTGGCTACATGGTTGCGTTTAGCAGGACATGATGTAGCCACCGTAGAAGAACAAGGTCTGACTTCAACACCAGATGAAGAATTAATTGAAATTTGTCGCGACGAAGGCTGAAATATAATCCTTCAGACTATGCAGGAATCGTAGTAATTCGTTTGCCATCTCGTTCTAAATTTGCAGACTGGCGTGAAACGATTGAGATATTAATTGCTGGATTAAAAGCAGCAGATATCACAGGGAAATTGTGGATTATCCAGCAAGGAAAAGTTCAAGAATATCAACCACTTGCATCAGAGGAAAAAGATCCATGACAGACTTTGAAGATAATTTTGATGATTTACCAGAAGAAGTATCAGATTTTGATTCCACAGATGATGACGATAATGGATCGCCGATAAAAAAAGAACTACTAACGATACGCTTGTTCAAAGAAGCAGTGAAAAAATCGAGAGGTAATCAAGGGGATGCAATTTTAGAAAAGTTTGCAGAATATGTCTTACCTAATCTCATTCAACAGTTAGCGGGTGCAACTGCAAAGGGTGGTAAGTTCTTTGATGTCACAATTCCCAAGATTAACGCCAAACGTGCTTCTGAAGGTAAGCCTCCTGTTGATAGCAGCAGAAATCTAGGCGATCAATCGATAGTTGCACATTTACTCAATGGCTTGTTTCCCACCTATCGGATTTTAAGGAAACTGCAAACAGCAAAAGAAACAAATCCAGTCAAGCGAAATTGTGAAGATTTACAAGTTTGTATTTTCATCACTGCTTATCTACTGCATGATTATGAAAAATTCCCAGACTATCAAGCTTGGTTGATTGCCAATGACAAAGAAGGTAAATTTAGCGATCGCGATTGGGAATTAGACACGCCTAAAAAAGAAGATGCACTCAATTTAGGACGTGGATACATCACCAAGAAAATACAAGACTTTGGCTTGCATTATTTATTAGGTGATAATTGGCAAGATTTTATTGACGATATCATCGAAATTAGTAATAATTCTGGCGTTAAACATGACTCGGATTTAGGTCTTGCTACTCGCGGATTAAAAACCTTAGACGATGAAAGGATAGATAGTAGAATTCGACAGGTTTTAATCGACTTAGTTTCACTATCTGATTTATTTGCTTCTGTCGTCAAACATCCTAGAGATGTAGAAACTGGTCGCCTACCGAATCTCATTAGCAGACTCAGTAACCATCAATTAAAACTCACATACCATTCCCTTTGCGAAAATCGTGGTGTTCTCACGAATATCCTCAATAATGCCATCATGGAAGCCCATCCCGAAGAATTTTATACCCCACTTCTATACTTACCTGATGGTGTTGTTTACTTAGCTAGTCAAGATGCAACGGAAATTAGTACCCGTCACATTCCTGAAAGAGTAGTTGATAAGGTGAAATCTCTTTGTGCTGACAAATTAAGGGAAAGACAAACTGGATTTAATCGGGACGGGAAAGGATTCAAATTTGCAGATTACTATTGGTTATTTTTTGATGTGATCGGATTAATGGAAGTCAGTATCGATGCGGCTTGTCGATTACTTCCTGATAGTAAAACCGCCTCTAGTGGGAAACGGGGTGAAAGTTTACAAAGCTATCAAACCCAGGATGAGTTACCAAAAAATCTCAACTTGCAATTTCCCAGTGAAATTCGTATTGATCGCTTAGCTGAATTTGGTGATATTTTGTGTCGGGGAATTTGGGATAGCTGGTGTGAAAGGGTAAAAGCAGCACAGAAAGATATACCAAAAGCGAAAAGAAAAATACCCCCCGAATTGGATTTAACTCAAAAGTTGGCGGAATATTTGGAATTATCTGATGAAATACCAGCCGTTAAACAAATTCAATCCCTCAAGAAAACAGGCGGTGTTCCTTTAGATTGGTACTATCTTGCAGCACAATACTTCCGCAAGCATCCCGGTAAAGACTTTGCTCAAATCTTGGAAGTTATGCAAGGAATGGTAAATTATGCAGCAAATATAATTCAGCCAATTCTTCAAGAATTTCAAGATATTCCTGATGGTTGGGAGGATTTAAAAGCCTACGTTAAGCGTGTAATATCATTACCAACAGGAGCAATTATAGCACCAGAAACCGAACCATTTTTACTGGAATTCAAACGTTACAACGCTGCAAAAGTAACGGGAAGAGGAAGAGAAAGCGTTTGTGCAATGTCGAGTTCTGCTTACACTGTCACAGAACAGATGGAGTCAGCAACCTTATTTGCACCACAAGTTTACAGCAACCGTCAGATTTTATTTAACGCGCAGGCTGCAAAACGGCAAATCTGCTCAATTTGGTCAATTGAAATCATGTTGAGACAGATTTTAATGAACCAAACTAATGCTGTGGGTGGAGATTTTGAAAGCCGCAAATATCGCTATCTCTATCTTTATCCTACCTACTTCTTTACTCCTGAAACTAACAAATTCTTGCAATTAGCCTACAATCAATTTGCGAGAACTCGATTTGATGCTGAGTTGCGAAAGCATTTTATCACTGATAAACAAATTGCAAAATTCAGTATTCAAAATTATCAGCAAGTCGATACGCTGCTGATTAAAGAGAATTTACAACCAGATGACGATCGCACTTTTAAAATCAGCTTTCCTGAAAAGGAAACTCTCACATTTTTCTTCTTAGGATTACCCCCGGGAAGAGAACCAACAGACACTGAATCTTGGGTAACACCTGCATGGTTAGCGTTCACTTTACCACTTGTTCTCGATGTCAAAGTAGTTGCATCGGAATCACCTGTACCACCATTTATCAGTGGTGCAGAATTTGCAGAAACTGTGTTATTAGATGGAGAACATCAAGCAATTCGTT
>JANZYY010000104.1 GCA_026419705.1 Fischerella sp. | reverse complement strand
CTGTTAGCAATAAAAATAGGAGTTTCCGATGGTAGAATCTGGGACAGTAACCAAGGGATTTTAATTTCGAGTAAGTCTTTTATTTGCATTAAGGTTTGGTCAACAGCTACTCTGACTTTTGCTTCTGCTGTACACCATTGGTGGAGATAAGAAGATGGGGGGCTAGGGGTCCCCACACAGTGGGTTTGGGGAGCAATAACGGGGGAATGGGGAGATGGAGAGAATTTACCCTCCTGTTTAGTTTTCCCGGTCTCCCACTCTTTTCCGACTAGCTGTTCTACACTCACTCGCAGATGAATTGTCCTACCGTGGAGGGGGTCGAGGTTTTGATCGCTAGGATCAATTAGCCAGCGTTTGGTGGCGGTAGTTTTCAGCCAGTGACGCAATACTGGACTGGTAGGCATTTCACCAATTTGAATCACTATTTCTGGTGCTAGCTGTTGCGCCAGTTGCTGATTCCGCAATATCAGATCGTAGGTAGAAATAATATATGGGTTGAGATCGGCATAATTTCTCACAGGAGAAAGTCCTTCTGCCAAGACCGGGAATTTTAGGATTTGGGCAAGTTGGGCGATCGCCTGACAGTATTTATATGGTTGTTGCGGTTGCGCAACTCCGGCGATGATGATTCCTCGGTAAGATTTTAGCCAGTCGCGCAGAGGGAGAGATAGAGGGATGGGGTGATGGGGGGATAGGGAAAAAGTTGTGACGCCAGCAAAGAATTCTTCTGGATGAAACTTAACAGACATTGTATGCAACGTCTCTACATTTTCATCGGGAATGGGTGCGAGGGGGTCGCGAAAGGGTATATTCAGATGTACGGGGCCAGGTACGGGGTAAAGCGATCGCTCCCAAGCGTACATAACTGTTTGCCGTAGATAAGCTAGCATCCCCATATCTGTTGCAGGTAAAGCTAATTCTGCTTGCCAGTTTGGGTAATTACCGTATAATTTCAACTGATCTATAGTTTGTCCAGAGTGGCAATTTCGCAATTCTGGTGGTCTATCGGCGGTTAACAACAATAGCGGTACGCGACTTTCTTTGGCTTCAATTATTGCTGGGTAAAGGTTTGCCCCCGCTGTACCAGAGGTGCAAACAATAGCAGTGGGGAACCCTGTTGCTTTTGCCCTTCCCAAGGCAAAAAAAGCAGCAGAACGTTCATCTAAAATGGGAATTGCTTCTATTTGGGGTGCTGATTGCGCAAAGGCGACTGCTAATGGTGTGGATCGCGAACCTGGACAAATGACAGCGGTTGTTAACCCCAGATGCTTCAATGTCTGGGTCAATATAGAAGCCCAAAGTTCATTAGTATTTCTAAAACTAATTGGCATGAAATTTGATTTAGCAAAAAGACAATGTTATATCATGTTCGCTTGAATAGTTATTCTGTTGCTTGAGCTGTTAATAGGTAATAGGTCGTTCGCTCACAGGATGTAGGGATTTGCGATGCGTGGATTGACCCCGCGATTGATTTTGGATTTGAGATTGACTTTAATCCAATTGATCCAAAATCTCCAAAATCTAAGGATCGGGATTGGGTATTGGGTATTAGGAAAGATCCCATTACTGAATCTTTTCCAGTTCTCAGTTTGCAGATTTTGACTTTCATCCAAAATCCACAATTCCAAATTTAGAATTGTTTTGGTCATTTGTAATTGACAGAGCGCCCATCGATATTTTATTGCTGATCTCTTATGGACTGCATTCATGTCAAGGGAATTCGTGCCTATGGCTACACTGGCTTTTTACCAGAGGAACAGGTGCTGGGACAATGGTTTGAGGTGGATTTGAAGTTATGGTTGGATATCGACTCAGCAGCCAAATCTGACGCGATCGCAGATACAGTGGATTATCGCCGAGTCATCAACTTAGTGCAACATTTGGTTAAGACATCAAAGTTTGCTTTGGTGGAACGTTTAGTAGCTACAATTGCAGATTCTATTCTACAAGAGTGCGATCGCCTTACCCAAGTTCAAGTCATTCTCAGCAAGCCTGCTGCACCCATTCCAGACTTTGGTGGCAAAATTAGTATCGAAGTGACCAGAACCAGACCAAATGGTTAAAGTAGACTGGCTTGCGCAAAAGTAGCAATACTGAAAGAACATTTTAAACTCTGGCGTTGCTGAATGATCGGATGAGCGAGGCTGATACTCTGATGCGGGGATACTTTTACACGGTGATGGTTGGGTCATGCAAATTCCAACCTCCACCTGCGTTGGGGAGCAACGCCTAAATTCTTAGTTACCTTTATTACCAATTACCAATTGCCAATTCTCTATACTCCCGATCCTTACTAAGTGGGGAACATTGAATGTCGCATTCCCACTTTGCCAGTAATACTGATTTTTCTCTCGTAAATCTTAGTAACATCTTCTTTTAGTTTTTATTTGTCATGTAAATACTGCAAATAGTTGTGAATTTTCTCTAAAAATATCTGCGTTTCCGATCAGAATAAGAACTTGATATTAACTGCATGAATTATTTTTAAAACTTCTCAGACAGCGATCGCTAATGAAATTTCAAAATTAGTTAGCATTTCAGTCAAGTAATACACAGGAAGATTAGAGATTTATTATGATAGAATTACTGTCTGCCAAGCTCAGCTAACATTGATAGAAAAATCCGAACCTGAGAAAAATGGTAATTTTAGCATGGTCGCTCCGAAAATCCTAGTTGTTGAAGATGAAAAAAATCAGGCTGTAGATATTAAAAATAGTTTAATAAAGTTAGGATATGCCGTGACCAAAATCACTGATTATGCTGAGGAAGTGGTAAAAAAAATATCAGAACTCAAACCAAATTTAGTATTGATTGATATCTGCTTGGCTGGGAAATTAGAGGGTACAAAAGTAGTAGATATTATTCTGAATACCTTTCAAATACCGGTATTATATGTAATAGATTATTTAGTGTATAAAAAAATACGCAAAAATCAATTACAAGATCCTTTTAGCTATATTCTCAAGCCATTTACTGAAAAAGACCTATATATTGCTATCGAAATAGCTCTTTATAAACACAAAATCCAAAAACAATTGCAAGCAGAAAAGCAAAGATTGCTGTCAATTATTAACAGTATGGGCTGTGCGGTACTAGTCACAGGTATTGATGCTCGTATTGAAATGATGAATCAACTGGCAGAGATGCTCACAGGTTGGCAGCAAAAAGAAGCTTTTGGTAAATATTTTGTAGAAGTTTTAAATTTAATCGATCAAGATACCGGCGAGAGGATTGCTAATTTAGCTACGCAAGCAATGCAAGCAGGCGTAGTTTTGAAGCTACCAGATAACTGTAAATTAATTGCGAAAGATGGAACAGAAATACCGATTGGAGATACCGTGGCACCAATTCGCGATAATCTAGGTAATATTACAGGTGCTGTTGTAGTCTTTCAAGACATCACTCAACGCAAGCAAACAGAGGCGCAATTGATTCGCAATGCTTTTTATGATGGACTGACGGCGTTACCCAACAGAGTTTTATTCCTGGATCGACTCAAACAAGCATTGGAACGTTGTAAAAGACGGGTTAATAATCATTTCGCTGTTTTATTTTTAGATTTAGACGGCTTTAAGGAAATTAACGATCGCTTTGGGCATGGAATGGGTGATGATTTATTGATAGCGATCGCTCGACGTTTGGAGTCTTGCTTGCGTAGTGGTGACACGGTTGCCAGATTTGGTGGTGACGAGTTTGCTATACTTCTAGAAGATATTAAAGATGTTGACGATGCTATCAACATTGCCAAACGCATTCAAGAAACCTTGGGCTTACCTATTCGGCTCAACGGAATAGAGATATTTACAACAGCAAGCATTGGTATTGCCTTAAGTTGCAGTGGTTATGAGGAACCAAGGAGCCTACTGAGAGATGCGGATATAGCTATGTATCGCGCTAAGGAGCAAGGAAAAGCGAATTATATAGTTTTTGATAATAAATTTTTAACTTAAAAGCATCATTATAGCTATGTGTAATTGCATGCACCAGTAGCGATGGCTATTTTCGATAATATGCATAGTAATTATTTATTATAGCCATATGGATGCTTATAGCCATCTTTGGAAGCGGCGAATATACCAAATCTTAATCACTTGCATTAGTAAAAAATAGCACAACAGAATCATCACGAGCCAAGGAAAGTAGTGTTGTGGTAAAGGCACCATACCCAAACTCCTGCCAAAAGAAGTAAAAGGTATAAAAACTCCAATCGTCATAATTATTACCGTTGTGAAAATTACAGGTAAAGCTGCCATACTTTGAATAATAGGAATCTTACTGCTACGAATCATATGAATAATCAGAGTTTGAGAAAGTAAACCTTCAACAAACCAACCCGATTGAAACAAAGCAGCCTCCGCTTCTGTATTTGCACCCAAGATAAACCACATGACAGCATAAGTAGCATAGTCAAAAATTGAACTGACTGAACCGATAAAAACCATAAAGCGTCCAATGTCTGACACATTCCATTTCTGTGGTTTGGCTTGATATTCTTCATCTACACGATCGAAAGGAATTGTAGTTTGGGAAATATCATAAAGTAGGTTTTGGATCAGTAGTTGAATCGGTTGCATAGGTAAAAATGGCAATAATGCACTTGCTCCAACAACGCTGAAAACGTTGCCAAAATTAGAACTTGCAGCCATTTTTAAATATTTAATTATATTGCCAAAAGTTCGACGGCCTTCGACTATGCCCTCCTCCAACACCAACAGGCTTTTGTCTAAAAGAATAATATTAGCTGATTCTTTAGCAACATCAACGGCACTATCAACGGAAATTCCCACATCTGCTTCACGTAACACCAAAGCATCGTTAATACCATCTCCCATATAACCAACTGTGTAACCTTTTTGTTTCAAAACCCGGATTACACGAGCTTTTTGCAGTGGTGTCATTTTGGCAAAAATGGTTGTCATATCAGCTATTTTGGCTAAATCTTCATCACTCATTTGTTCTACTAGACTGCCAACAAAAACGCGCTGTACCTCTAATCCCACGTCCTGGCAAATTTTGCGAGTGACGGTTTCATTATCTCCTGTAATAATTTTGACTTTAATTCCTCGTGATTTGAGAGTATTAAGTGCCTGTAAAGCAGTGTCTCTAGGCGGATCGAGAAAAGTTAGATAACCTACGAGTGTAAGATGGCATTCATCTTCAACACTGTATCTTTTTTTAGGAGTAAAGATGCGTTTGTAGCCAACTGCAATGACGCGAAAACCCTCTGCATTAAGTTTTTGTGCCACCTGCTTTGTTTCTTGGTACAGGGATTCATTCATCGGCACTACCTGTCCTTGAGATTTGGCACAAGTTGCTAAAAAAGCAATTTCTTCTACTGCTCCCTTACAGATCAAGATATGTTCCTGTTTGTGTTCCAAAACAACTGATAGACGACGGCGGACAAAATCAAAGGGAATCTCAGCTACTTTACGATAGTTTTGCTCTGGCTGCACAATTTCATCGAGTTCTGCATGAGCCAGAATTGCTTCATCTATCAGATTTTTGAGACTTGTTTGGAAATAACTATTGAGATAGGCATAATGCAGGGGTTCATTACTTTCTTCACCATAGATATTCAGGTGTCGCTGTACGATTATCTGATCTTGGGTAAGAGTACCTGTTTTATCGGTACATAAAATATCCATTGCACCCAGGTTTTGTACTGCATTGAGGTGCTTAATGATGACCTTTTGGCTTGCCATCACCATTGCTCCCCGTGCTAAGTTGGCACTGACAATCATCGGCAACATTTCTGGTGTTAAGCCGACAGCAACAGAGATGCCAAAAAAGAAAGCTTCACCCCAGTCTCTGTTGATAATGCCATTAATCAAAAATACAACTGGTGCTAGCACAGTCATAAAACCTAATAGCAACCAACTGACACTATTAACTCCTCGATCAAAACTAGTTATTGCCCGTCTGCCAACTATATCTTTTGTGAGCGAACCCAGATAGGTTTGGTTTCCTGTAGCCACAACTACACCCGTAGCTGTACCGCCAACTACAGTGGTTCCCATAAAACAAACTGTAGGAGTATCCAGTGGATCTAGACTGTGTTGATAGTAGGTAATAGCAATTTTCTCTGGTTGCTTACCCAAAGTATCGTGTTTTTGAATGGGTGAAGACTCTCCTGTAAGGATGGCTTGATCGATCCAAAAATCTTTAGCAGTGAGTAGTCGGATATCAGCCGGAACCATATCACCAGCAGACAAATGCACAATATCTCCTGGTACAAGAAGTTTTATAGGAACTTCCTTATGTATTTCCCGCCCAAACATTTCGTCGCTACGGCGACTGACTGTTGCGGTTGTACTAACCATTGAGCGTAGTTTTTCCGCAGCCAAGCTAGAGCGATATTCCTGTAAAAATCGCAGTCCACCACTGAGCAAAACCATAATCATCAAGACAATGATTGTCCGCAAATCACCCGTAAGATAAGAAATACCTGCAAGTCCCAACAGTAAATACACAAAAGGACTATGAAAAGAGTTTAGTAATTTTAGATACCAAGGCAGGGATTTTTCATAAATAATTTCATTCCAACCATATTTTTTCAGACGTTTTTTTACTTCCTTTGTAGACAACCCTTTTCTGTAGGTATCGAGATTTTCTAGTAAACTTCCTAAATCTGTGTATGCCTCTTCTACCACACGCAAAGACAATTGCACAGATTGCTCTGTGGGTAGAGAACGATGAAAAAATGAGGGAAACCGAAGCGGCATAATGGTTTACCTTTGAGATGGGAGCAATGGCACACTTGATCAAATCTAACTTGAAAATAGGAATTGGGGATTGGGGACTAGGGGTTTATCGCATTAGTTTTGATGAGTTGTGAAAGTTCGCAGTCAAGGCTTTAGCCGTTAAAATTGAGCGATAAATCGCTCACTACAGCCCTCTCAAATCAATGACACAGAACGCTAGTAGTCCGCCACATCAACTTTGATGGGTGAGACAGATTTTTTGGTATGCTGACTTCAGGCGTTAAGGGTGGGATTGTGGCAAAAAAGTATACTGTAAATTTGACTGTACATGTTTCGACGGTAGAATGTACGCGAGCCACATATGTTCAGCAAGGAATAGACTTGGCCATTTGCGATCGCCTACATCTACGAAAGAAAGCAAACTAGACGATAAACAAGAAGCACACCTGATGACCACAGCTTGTTCAACTGCTCCAGAAGGAAGAAACTGCTGGACAATGAGGCTTTTCGCAAACTCTTAGTAAGTTTGGGTGTGTCAACTCAATCTCAGATGAAACCGTGGGTCGGATCAAAGACATACAAACACTATCTTCTCTTCTGATGGAATTGNTGCTTGGAACAGCGCAACACCGAAAAAGCTAGTGTCAATTGGCGCTTTACTACTACGGTTGCAGGAAGAAAGATGGAACGCTTACACCCACCACTTTCACCCAGCAAAGTTTGTGTGACGAACCACTAGTAGTCTGTCGAGACTACTCTGTAGGGTAGAGTAATAAACCGCCATAGACGCGCAAGTGTCTTCCCTGTGGGTAGACGCCAAGTGCGCCAAGAAAAAGAGAATTTGAGAATTTGAGAAGTTAATTCACCCAGCTTGCGTTGATGTGACAGAGTAGTAGTGTTTTGCCAAAGCAACTTTGCGGGGTTTGTAGTTGGCGCTTTAGTGCTGTAAATAATACTTACCCAGCAATTTTGGTTTGGTGGAGTACTAGATCCCCGAGTTCTTAAAGAAGTGGGAAATCTATTTTGCAAGAGGTGATTGTACAAATACCCACGCCTGCACAAGCCAAAACCGTGTTGTTAGTGAGTAGATTTGAATCAGGCGCTTGCTGAAATTCACGAGCGTTTAAAGCAAAAAAATCAGGTGATTAAAAATTTTGATTGGATAATTATCATGGCGATCGCACTTCCATTTACGGAATCTGAGTCCGTCAATTCAAAGTTGACAGACTGTTGCTATTAATGCACTGCTTGCCGGTCAAATTTGTGATAGCTGTTGCTGATAGTAGTCTACAATTCTTTCTGTTACTTCAGCTACCGAGAGACCATCAGTGCTAATTTCCATCGCGTCGGGTGCTTTCCGTAAAGGGGATACTTTGCGAGTGCTATCTTTCCAGTCGCGTTCAGCTATATCTTTCTCTAACTGTTCCAAAGATACTTCGCCTTGACCTTGTTTTTGAAAGTCTTGCAAGCGTCGACGGGCGCGTTCTTTCACAGAAGCGGTTAAAAAGATTTTCACTTCTGCATCGGGGAAAACGTGGGAACCAATATCCCGTCCTTCTGCAACTAAACCACCTTTTTTACCCCAACTTTGCTGTAGTTTCACTAGTGCTTGACGTACAGCGCTTTGTGCGGCTATGGTCGAGACTTTGGATGTTACTTCTGCTGAGCGAATTACCTGGGTAACATCATGACCGTTAATCCAAACCTGTACCGGAGATTGTAAATCTTTTCCTGGACTTAGTTCAATTACACACCTGCTAGCTAATTCAGCGATCGCGCACTCATCATCAAGAGCAATTCCCTCGTGTAGAACCAACCAGGTAACCGCACGGTACATTGCTCCTGAATCCAAATATACTAGACCCAATTTTGCCGCTACTTGGCGAGCAACGGTGGATTTTCCGGATCCGGCGGGTCCATCAATGGCGATGATTGGTTGGCGATCGCGCAAAATGATGTTGTCAATTAAACGTGTAGAACCAAGACGAGCGGCGATCGCGAGCATTCCTTCCTCCTGAACTGTTTTTAAAGGTATTAATGTAGTCGGTTCAACCAATTCAATATATTCCACAGATACAGAACTGACCATGGCTATTTCTTGCTGTACTGTTGCGATCAGCTTGCTCGCATCGCGTTCTCCAGCCCGAAAAGCTGCTTGAGCTTGCTGCAAACCGCGATATAACACTGCTGCTTGCTGCTTTTCTGCTGCAGTCAAATATTTGTTGCGAGAACTCATGGCTAAACCAGATGTTTCCCGCACTGTTGGACAAGCAACAATCTCAATCGAAAAATTCAAATCAGCTACTAGCCGTCTGATAATTGCCAGTTGCTGACCATCTTTTTGACCAAAATAGGCTCGGTCAGGCTGTACCAAGTTGAAAAGCTTGGTCACAATCGTAGCCACTCCTTGAAAGTGACCTGGTCGAAAACGACCACACAAGCCTGAGATCATAGCAGATGGTGGGATGACTTGTGTAACTTCTGAGTCTCGTATATTCTTGAGGTCAACTCCCATTTCTTCCGGAGTTGGTACAAAAATCGCATCAACTCCAGCTTGTTCGCACAGTTGTCGGTCTTGGTCTAAGGTGCGGGGATAGCGGTGAAAATCCTCGTTCGGGCCAAATTGCAGAGGATTGACGAAAATACTGACAATTACTGTAGCATTTTCTTGCCGCGCCCGTTGAATCAAGCTTAAATGTCCCTGATGTAAAGCTCCCATTGTGGGAACAAGACCGACTGCTGTCAAGGGTCTGCCGGTGGCTTCAAATTCTGATAGCCGCTCTTGCTCCAAAAGCATATTTTCTAACGAGCGGCGTTTAGTTAAGTAGCAGCTTAGAGCTGCAATTGTTGTCAACAGGCGCACAAAAATACCCCTAGTCTTTCCTTTGCTCTCCCCAGTTAGTTTATATCTGAAAAGGAGGCAACAGAGTAGTGACTGGGGTAATGAGGATTGTAGTTTGTTGTTTGTTGGTTGTTGTTTGGAGCATCAATTACCAACCAACCACCAACCACCAACCAATGTCT
The DNA here is from genome assembly GCA_026419705.1 of Fischerella sp. Lineage (GTDB taxonomy): Bacteria > Cyanobacteriota > Cyanobacteriia > Cyanobacteriales > Nostocaceae > PCC9605. Next base: position 2,245 of record JANZYY010000104.1, on the reverse strand, counting down.
TTACCTTCCCAAGATTTCTATTTTTACTGGTGCTATGCCACTACGCATCATTCCCAGAATTCGTGCTGCACCTGCAGAAAGGTCAATCACTCGACCGCGAACAAACGGGCCTCTGTCGTTAATTCGCACAACCACGGAACGACCATTGCGAGTATTGGTGACACGTACTCGTGTACCAAAGGGTAAGCTGCGATGGGCTGCTGTCATTCCCTCTGGATTAAACCTCTCACCAGTGGCGGTGCGATTGCCAGAAAAATCATAGCCATAGTAAGAAGCTACTCCCTTGATGGTGTCTCGCACTCGCCCAGCAATCTGCTGCGGTAATTTTGGTGGTGACGCTGGTGAACGTACTGGTAAGTTAGCTATTTCGTTTAGGGGAGATGCATTGCCTATAAGTCTGCGTAGGCGGTTAGTTGCCTGTAAGGCGTCTTGTGCCGGATTGTTAGTTGTATCCGCTAGCCGTGTGTCATCATTGATTTCGACAAGTTCTTCGCTGTTGACTTTGATGATGAAGCGATCGCCAGACTTTTGCTGACCAGCTATGCTTTTGTTCCGGTCTTGATTGGAGGTTGTAGATGCGTCTCCTGCTTTCCAACTCACAGTAATCTTGCTGGCGTCTACTTTATCCAAAGCTAGCTGGTTAATCTTTGCTGCTACTTTGCTAGCCCTTTGAACTGGATCGTCTTTAGCAAAGCTAGCCTGATTAGCCTGATTAGCGCTTGTCTTGCCTGCATTGTCAATTTCACCAACTTTGGTTTCTTCGCTGGTAACTGACTTCTGACCCAAAAAGCTGAGAATAGGGATATCACGCAGATAGAGCGTTGCCGCTGGACGTCCTGCCACTTCATGTGTTTGAATCTTTGCGATCGCAGCATTAGAGGCAGGGTTCGCTGTTGGAGATTGGTATTCTCCGACTTTCACCACGTCTGGTGAAGACATAGATGGCGAAGCTGGAGCAGTTTTCTTAGTTGTTTCGGTGCGTCCAACTAAAGGCATCCCCAAAACTGTGCTACACACAGCGACAACAGTCCACAAATGTTTTTGATTCATGTGTCCGATTATTAAAGCGACTGTAGAACAGAGATTTGGTGATTTTGTAGGTGTTGCACTGCTGAGAGTGGCTTCCCCCAACAATCGAACTCGTTCCGCTTTCACTTTTTGCTAATAACTGCAACAGACTAACATGAACCTCTGAATTTGGGGATCGGGGTATTAGCGTAAGTCTTGGTAACTTTATCAAAATAAAGCTAGCATTTAAAGTCCAAAACCATTCTAAAAAGCGGATTTTGGCTTGGTAACAGTTTTTTTGATTGTTTAGAAATTTTATTCAGAAAACCTAACAAGATTTGGTATTTAAATCGATCAAATGGCATATGTGCTTGCCTAAAAACCTCATTGATGTTATTGAGTTCCCAGCAAAGTTGCTTTCACCATAAAAATACTTAAAAGAAGTAAATATACTTCAAAGATTACTTTCAAGATTAAATTCAATTTTAAGTTATATTTATAACACATTTTGAGCGTCACCGGCAATTGCCAATTTCTAAAAGCAATACAAGCTGATATTAAAGCAAAGATCCCGAATGTTTAGATATTAATAATCTTTTTCATGATGTGGTAGTTATAACAAGTACTGCAGTTCGCCCCATTGAACGCAATATTGAAAATAAAGTGAAATAAGTTACATACATTGCCAACAAAGAAGTTTGAAAGAGCTTTTTTGAAGGCAGCATTTTTTACAATAAAATAAAAACAAATTATGTCGCGGGTTAACCAAATTTGCTGGCATTGGGCGAGTACTTTGTAACCACGGCTAATCAGCACAATATCTTACCCAAGGTAGTTGCAAAAGCGTAACTTTTCACACTGAGTTGTCAGCTTCATGGCAAACCAAGAAGATTTAGCAAAATCGCCATCATCACTTCAATCTTTTCTTGAAGACTTGCATTCCAAGTACAAGTCACTGCGGGATGGTGCAGTAGCGAATTACATTCCTGAACTGGCAAAGGTAGACCCAGATTTGTTCAGCATCTGCATCGTCACTGTCGATGGTGAAGTTTACGAAGTTGGAGATAGTCAGCAGCTATTTACGATTCAATCCATCTCCAAAGTGTTTGTGTACGGACTCGCTCTGGAAGACCACGGAAGAGATTACATCTTAACCAGAGTGGGTGTAGAACCCACAGGAGACGCATTCAACGCCATTATTCTTGATGAGCAATCTAAGCGACCTTACAACCCCATG
>JANZYY010000103.1 GCA_026419705.1 Fischerella sp. | reverse complement strand
CTGGACAATACAGAAATTTACGCTCTCATGTATGAGACACTATTTGGTGTAGCACCAGAAGCAGCTGCTGCCCAGCAAGAAACCGAGTTAATATCTGGAACTCCTGGAGATGATTTCCTTTTTACAGGTGCTCCTGATAGCCAGTTTGATGGGGTCAATGACATTGTTTTCCTGGGCAGTGGTAACGACGAAGTTGATTTACAATTGGCAACTTCTCCCATTGCTGGTAACAACCGTATTGACTTAGGTAGTGGCGATGATGTCATTTTTCTCAACAAGAACGATCGCGTTTTTGGCGGTAGTGGTAACGACCAATTCTACGCTCAGTCCGGAGGTGATAACCAAATCAGCGGTGGTGAAGGCCAAGACCAATTCTGGATTGTCAGCAATCAATTACCAGAGACTGCCAATACTATTCTCGATTTTGAGATAGGTCGTGATGTCATTGGTATTCTTGGCAGCACTGGCTTAGGTATTAACGCGGATTCCCTGGGATTGAATACAGTTAATGGTAACACCGAAATTACCTTTGGCGATCAAACTCTGGCTATCCTTAATGGTGTTACAGGTGTAGATATTAACACCAGTTTTGTCTTCGCTTAATACCATTTCACTAAAGGTGTAGAGACGTTTCAAGCAGCGCGTCTCTACAACTTTATGTGGATCGGGGATGAACAATGAACCACCAAGACGCCAAGAACACCAAGAATTGAGTTTTTCAATGAAAAGAGAAAATAAAATCATGCCGCTGTCTCTGCAACGCCATACACAACAGATAATTCCTTAGCACCTCACAACTTTCCTAAAAATTACACACCTGGTTGGGCAAACGCCTGGTTCAAAATATCAACTAAATTAACCTTTCTGCCGATTGTGTCAAATATGCGTAGTCCAAGCATTGCACCACTGTTTTTCGGATTGGCTTGTTCTACCCCACTGCAACTTCTGTAAAATTGTATCTTTTGGCGAGGCAACCTAAAATGCAGGTATCCCTTCTAAGTCGATTAACTAGGGTTCACCGTGTGAAGCAGCAACACCACTACTCACATATAGGGAATACTATAAAATTGGACTTGAGTATTTATCACCCTTCGGGCAAGCCAGGAGGCAGTAGGCATCCAGCAGAAGGAAAAAATAATTTTATACAAAGCTTCTTGCCTTGACCAACTGGGTTTAAAACCCCGCCGTCTACACGTTGTCTTCGTTCAGTTGGGGTCAGAAACCCCATCTGAACGTACCTTCTGCCTTCGTTCATTAGCAGTGATGAACCTGGGAACTCAACTCCAGATTCATCTTTAATTTGATGATGTCTACAATAGCTTTGCTGAATAGCGATCGCACTACATCTACAATCCTGGGATTTCACCAGCGTCCCTGGCTGGAACCACCACACCAGTTCAGTTAGATGCGAGAAATCAAACTATATTACTGCAACTAAATCTATCTAACCAAAGCGACCGCTGACATACTCTTTTGTGGCTTGTTGCTTGGGATTTTGGAAGATTTGTTCACTCATGTCATACTCCACCAGATAACCAAAGCGTGAGCCATCTTCCGTTGATTGAGCGTTGAAGAAAGCAGTTCTGTCTGCTACGCGTGAAGCTTGCTGCATGTTATGCGTCACGATGATAATAGTATATTGCTTTTGCAGTTCCCTGAGCAATTCCTCAATTCGCAAAGTAGAGATGGGATCTAGGGCTGAACAAGGCTCATCCATCAAGATCACTTCTGGTTCAATGGCTATGGCACGTGCGATGCAAAGTCTTTGTTGCTGACCACCTGAGAGAGATAAGCCGCTTTGTTTAAGCTTGTCTTTCACTTCGTCCCACAAAGCTACCTGCTTGAGCGATCGCTCTACCAATTCGTCTAAGTTACCCTGATACCCATTCATACGTGCCCCAAAGGTAATATTTTCGTAGATCGACTTGGGAAAAGGATTGGGCTTTTGGAACACCATACCTATTTTGCGACGAATTTCAACAGGGTCTAGGCTTTTCTGATATAAGTCATTCCCGTTGTAAATAATTTTTCCTTCAACCCTGGCCCCCGGAATCAGATCGTTTAAGCGGTTAAAGCATCTCAAAATAGTACTTTTGCCACATCCCGAAGGACCAATAAATGCAGTGATTTCATTTCTATAAATTTCTAAAGAGACATTGCGGACAGCCTGGAAATTGCCATAAAACACAGAAACATTCACTGTCCGCAAAACGACTGGGGATTGACCAGGAAACGTTGACGGATCTGATTGCATGGACATACAACTTTGAATAGGGCAAAAATACTAAAATATCCGTTAATTATTAGACTTATACCAATTTCACCTGAAGCCGCACTAAATGAGTAACCTTCTAATCTTGGCGTTCTTAGCGTCCTTTGTGGTTTGTTTCTTATCTTCCATGTATCCCCAGAAAAATAGTATAAATTATTACAATAATATCCGTGAATGTTTTGATGACTTGCTTAAATTCGCTTTTGAAACTTGTCACGTACAAAAATAGCGGTTGCATTCATTAATAACAACAACACCATTAGTACAATGATCCCTGTTGCAGCAATGTCATGGAATGCTGTCTGGGGACGAGAAACCCAGTTATAGATTTGGATAGGTAAGGCAGTAAAAGGACTTTGTAAGCCTTCTGGTAAAAAGGCGATGTAGGTTAAGGCTCCGATCGTAATTAACGAAGCTGTTTCTCCTATTGCTCGGGAAAGAGCCAGGATAGTACCGGTAAGAATACCTGGTAATGCCAAGGGCAAGACTTGCTCGCGGATTACTTGCCAGCGAGTTGCTCCCAAGGCATAGCCTGCCAGTCGGAGACTATTGGGAACTGCTCTGAGTGCTTCGCGTGTTGCAATAATAATGGTTGGCAGAATCAACAGAGTTAGTGTTAAAGCTCCTGCCAGAAGGCTACGACCACCTGTGATTGGTTCCATAAGTCTAACGAACAGTGCCAGACCAAGCAAACCATAGATAATTGAAGGTACTGCTGCTAAGTTGGCGATATTGATTTCGATCAACCTGGTAAACCAGTTATCTTCTGCATATTCTTCCAAAAAGATGCCAGCTCCAACTCCCAGAGGAAAAGAGAACAAGGCAACTAATACTAAAAGCCAAAGGCTACCAACTAGTGCTGAGAGAATTCCTGCTTGACTGGGACGGCGAGATGGAAAGCTAGTCAGAAATGACCAATTCAGCCTTGGAAGCCCATCGAGCAAAACATCAGCTATTAAAATAATGAGGACGACTATACCAACAAAGGTTGCGATCCATAATAAAACTTTGAAGATGCGATCCAAGCTGTAACGAATAGAAAGCTTTGTCCGGAATTTTTGGTCTTGTGGAGAAGAACTAAGTTGAACAAACTGAGAATCTTTGCCAGTCATTCGTACTTCTCCCGGAAGCGCCGTACAAACCAAAAGCTAAAAATATTCAAAACTAGGGTGATTAAGAACAGGGTCATACCAACTGCAAAAATGGTTTTATATGCCAATGAACCTGCTGGCGTATCTCCAAGACTGACTTGAACAATATAAGCTGTCATTGTCTGAATAGGCACTAGTGGGTTAAGTGTGAGCGTGGGATTTTGACCAGCAGCGATCGCTACAATCATGGTTTCCCCAACAGCTCGTGAAATTGCCAAAATAAACGATGCCACAATACCAGATAAGGCAGCTGGCAATACCACCCCAGTAATGACTTCTCGCTTGGTTGTTCCCAAGGCATATGCACCTTCGCGTAAACTGCGCGGTACAGCGTATATGGCATCTTCACTCAAAGAAGCAACTAAGGGAATAATTGACACACCCATTACTAACCCAGCACTCAAAGCATTGAATCCTTGCAGATTTGGTATAAATTTTTGCAGCAAGGGAGTGACAAATAGCAGGGCAAAGTAACCATAAACAACCGAAGGTACACCTGCCAAAATCTCCAAAGCAGGTTTCAGTAACCGGCGAAGACCAACAGGAGCATACTCGCTCAAACAAATTGCCGATAACAAACCAATTGGTAGCGCGACTAAAATGGCAATTACCGATGTCAAAAAAGTTGCACTTATAAGAACAAAAATACCGAATCGAGCATTGGCAAACAGTGGTGTCCACTGGCTATCGGTGAGAAATCGCCACAGTGGAACTACTTGGAAGAACTCAATGGTTTCAAAAATCAGGGTGAAAACAATTCCAAGTGTTGTGAGCACGGAGATAAAGGCGAATAATCCAAAAATTGCCTTGACAACCCGCTCTACCCATCGGTTTAAGGAGCGATTGGGACGCCACAAACTAGAATTTGGAGTCCACTCAGATGAAAAATCAATACTCATTCGTAAAACAACCAAATAATTAATAGCTACTGGATCAGTTCTTTAACCTGACCCAGTTAGCACTTCACCATCTCTAGCGTAGTTAATACTACTAAAAAATAAGTATTAAATACTACTTTTATTTACCCCCTGTTTCTTGTTTGAGAAGATCTGCTAGTTTCACGCCTACGGTGGAGCCTTTGCCTTTAAAAACGGAACCTGTTCTACCTTTGGCAAAGCGATCGCGAGCCGCAACGTAAATTTCTTCTGTCAGGGGAATATAACCGACTTCACTCACTAACTTTTCGTTTTCTTTTGCCAGGTAAAACTCAGTAAATGCCTTCACATCCGGACGATTGGCAACTGATTTCTTGACATATATGAAAATGGGGCGAGAAAGCGGCTGGTAAGTACCATCTCGAACGGTTTCTGGACTTGGGGTTACGCAGCCCTTGCCATTATCGATCTGAACAAGCTTTAGTTTTCCTTTATTTTCTTCATAGTAGGCTAAACCAAAGAATCCCATGCCGTTTTTATCTCCGGCAACTCCTTGCACAATGGTGTTGTCGTCTTCACTAGCTGTGTAGTCACCCCGACTCTTACCTTCTTCACCTACAATTGCTGCAGTGAAGTAGTCGTAGGTACCAGAGTCTGTACCTGCTCCATAGAGTCCGAGTTTTTCGTTGGGAAAACTAGAACGGACTTGGTTCCAGGTTGTGATTTTACCTTGGGCGGCTGGTTCCCACACTTTCTTGAGTTCATCTACCGTGAGACAACTCGCAAAATTATTGGCAGGATTAACTACTACCGACAACGCATCATAGGCGATGGGGAGTTCAATGTATTCAACATTATTTTTCTTACAGAGTTCTACCTCTGAGGGCTTAATCGGACGGGAAGCACCAGTAAAGTCAATCTCATTGGCACAGAACTTCTTAAAGCCTCCGCCGGTTCCTGACACACCCACCGTCACCTTGACACCTGGATTTTTCTTCTGAAACTCTTCCGCCATCGCTTCAGAAACTGGAAACACTGTACTGGAACCATCTCCAACTACATTTCCACTGAGATTGGAGGAAGAACCTGTAGCAGCAGGGCTGGCTGCAGGGGTGGTTTCTGTTTCTTGAGACGTTGTATTCTGATTCTCCCCACCACAGGCAGCCAGCATCAGGGTAGCAACAGCTAAAGAAGCTAGGATTGATTTACGTTTTACCTGCATTTTAAGCATTGGAATTTCTAATTTTGTAGTCAGCTGGCACTAAAATTTGATCGAGATTTCAAATCTGCCACACATCTATTTGAGATAGCAATAGATTGGGCATTTCCAAAAAAATTGATTAAGTAAATCCAGAGCAAATTATACATCAAACAGCAATTGATTAGTTTAGATTATGAAACTATTTTTCACAATGCCAGTCCGATCGGGTTAACAAAAATAGACTTTATTGTAAGCATAAGTCTCTGCTTTTTGTCAATTTGAGGGATAAAAATTTATAAGATTTACAATAAGTTAAAGTGGAGCTAATTAAAGGTTAATAAAGAATTAAAATTAAAAGTTGTTGACTGGCACATACTATTTAGTTAATAATACCCCGAATGACACTTTCCAGCTATCCAAACATCGATTACATAGGTGATTGGTAGTTAAAAATAAACGAGTAGCAGTAATTTTTTCAAAGGCAAATATTTGTTGACTTGCTCAGGTTATCACCAGCCAAAACGCTACAGATTTCAGGTGTTGCGCAAACGGCGGGATGAAAATTTTAGAGGCGCACTCAAGCGGCTTAAGGTCGGGTACCACCAACCACCAAGTCACTAAGACACAAGAATTGAATTTTTGATTTGTAATAGACAATAAATTTTTCCGGTGAAGATGCAACGCTAGATTTATTAATTATTAATGCCTATTCTCCAAGATACAAATATTCCAGATAGACGGCGCACGACTTAGGAGAGTGCTGCTTGCAATAGTGCTAATAAGTTCTCTGTTAATGTCTCCGGTAAAATCCGGTAGTAGATCCAGTTCCCGCGTCGCTCTTTTTCGAGTAAACCCGCCTCGTACATGACTTTGAGATGATGGCTCACTGTCGGTTGTGAAAGTCCTAACGGCTTTGTTAATTCACAAGCACAAACTTGTTTATTTGGTTGTGCTGCAATCAAACTTAGCATTTGTAACCGTGCAGGTTCGCCTAACACGCGAAAAATTTTCGCTAGGCGCATCGCCTCATCAGGTGTGAGACGACCAGCAAGCAAGGGAGAACAACAAGATACGACAGGTTTAGATAAGTTCATATTCCCTATATTGACACATGTCAATATGCATGGCTAGAATATCGATATATTTCAATATTGATTTTTATCAATATAACGAGGAACTCAATTATGTCTCGTCTTCAACTAGCACTGAATGTAAGTGATATTGATGCTGCTGTCGATTTCTACAGCAAACTATTTCAAGCTGAGCCAGCAAAGCGTCGTCCAGGGTATGCAAACTTTGCAATTGCTGAGCCACCCTTGAAATTAGTGTTGTTTGAAAATCCTGCGGCGACTAGCAAATTAAACCATTTGGGAATTGAGGTGGAATCATCAGAACAGGTTGTAGAAGCGAGCGATCGCCTTAAGCAAGCTAATTTAACAGTCAGAACTGAAAACCAAACAAACTGCTGCTATGCTTTGCAAGATAAAGTTTGGGTTACAGATCCAGACGGTGATGAGTGGGAGGTTTATACAGTTCTCAAGGATTCACCAACATTTGCTTGTGAAGGCGATCTTACAACTGCATCTGCATGAAATCCGTCTCTAATTGCATGGGTGGTTCCACTCGAAACGAGGAAACTACCCATGCTTGCTCTTGATGCATTGACCTGTAGCTAGCTTTGCATAAAATCGTAGCTTTTTTGAAGGCAGAGGTTTGCAAAGGATTTCAGAATTGTGTTCGCTACGAATTGATGAAATGTTGTACTTAGTTCTCTGAATTAAGCAGCGGCTTTATCCAGGTTAACTTTGACAACCTTATTTTTTTCTGCTTCTGTTTTAGGTAGTGTCAAATTGAGAATGCCGTCTTTATATTCTGCTGTCACATTAGTATTTTGAATGCGAGCAGGTAAGGGAATTACGCGCTGGAATTTGCCGTAGTAGAATTCGCTCTTAACAGCACCATTTTCTTCAGCTTTGGTTTCAGCTTTGCGCTCACCACTAATAGCAACTGCATTCTCCGTAACTTGAATATCTAAGTCTTTAGCTTCCATACCTGGAAGTTCCAGCTTGAGATGAATTGCATCTTGTGTTTCTTCTATCTCAGCTGCAGGGACTCTTGAGATGCTTTTTTCCCAGATTGTAGTTGGTACGAGATTACGATCAAATAAATGGTTGATTTGATTGTGTAACACCTGAAATTCTTGCCAAGGATTGTAACGAACTATTCTCATTGCTCTCTCTCAGATTAGTAGATTTTTTCTGCTTTGATTCTCATAGTAGTCACAAATAAAATTAGCGTAAATTCGGTTTATTCACCATATAAATGATGATTTCCGAATCCAAATATCGACAATTCAAAAGTAGGGTTAACAAGAAAACTTTAGTTCGGTAAACTCAACTGTTATTTGTTGTTCGTTGTTTGTTGTTTGTTGTTTGGAAAATTTGCTAAGATTTTTTCAACTCGTAGAAGAGGACAGACCCCTTAGAGAGATTCACCTGAAAAGGAGATTCGCAATCAAACCATCAACTGATTGGAATGGGCATTAGTAGGGTGAAACGTACTTGCGACGACACCGCAGCAATTAAGAGCCACATACTTGTGATGCACAAGAAAAGTGGAAGCTGGATGGTACCGCCATAGATATGGTTCCAGCACCGGTAATAACTTGGGAACCATAGCATGTGCAAAATCCTTCACGAACACCAATCGCTTCACTGCACTGCACCCGTCGCTAAGAGAAGAAATAATAATTCGCGGATGGATATATCGCTTGCGAGAACTGGCTCGCACAACATTTATAATTGTCAGAGACTGTAGCGGAGAAGTCCAGTGTGTAGCAGATTCGGCTTTAGTTCGGGCAGTTTCACTCAAGCTAGATGAGCCAGTAGAAATCAAGGGTAAGGTAAAACCTGACACTAGGGCAAAGGCTGGATTTGAAGTGGAAATAATTAAGATATCTGTTCTCAACCGAGTCACTCAACTTCTTCCCTTCAATTCTTGCTTGGACATTGCCGAAATTGGAATTGACACTATTTTAAATTACCGTCCGCTCTCACTCCGCAATGAGAGTATCGGTGACATTTTCAAGATACAAGCGGCGATCGCGCATTATTTTCGCTCCTTTTTAAGAGAAAGGCACTTTACTGAAATAATTACATCCAAAATCGTTTCTAGTGGAACAGAAGGTGGGACAAATCTATTTGAAATTAAATACTTTGAATGCTGTGCTTACCTTGCTCAAAGCCCCCAATTCTACAAAGAATATGGAGTCGCAGGGTTAGAAAGGGTTTTTGAGACGGCTCATGTGTATCGTGCTGAACCACACGCTAGCAGCCGTCACCTGACTGAATATTACTCTCTTGACTTGGAAATAGGATTTATTGAGAGTCCCGAAGAGTAGATTCAATTGGAACGAGAATTGCTTAACTTCATTTTTGAGCAACTTAATCAAGATTATGCGGATGTACTCAAAAGGTATCGAGAAAAACTACTGCCCCAGATGCAGAACGTCCAAACATGGGAGTTTGATCGATGTTTGCAACTGTTAAATCGACACTTCGGTCGTACTGACCTCGTAGACGACCCAGACTCTGAAGCAGAACTTCAGCTTTGCCAATTGGCTGAGTCAGAAACTGTAATAGCTGCCTTGTTTGTAATTGGCTTCCCATTGACAGGACGACCCGCAAAGCTTTGACCTTCTGTTTGAAGGTATGTAAATTACAACGGGTGGACAACGACTGCACAGACGAGAGGATTTGGAACAAGCACTGAAAAACCGTGGTATTGACCCCGTGTCTTTTGAAACTCATCTGCGGATGTTTGAAATGGGAATGCCGACTCATGGAGGATTGGCGATTGGTTTGGAAAGGCTGACAGCAAGAATTTTGCATCTTGCAAATATCAGACAGGCAACACTTTATCCGCGAGACAGGTATCGGATATCACCGTAGATGAGGTATGAATATTCTCATTCTAACCCTGGATGGGTAAGGTAAACCAAAAAGTTGCTCCTGCGTTTGGGGCGCTATTTACACCTATTTCGCCGCCGTGGGCGTTGATAATTCGCTTACACAGATACAACCCCAATCCCAAACTGACGGAATTGCGGACGTTACTACCTCGGAAATAAAGGTCAAATAGTCTTTCGCACTGTTGCTGACTCAAGCCCACACCGTTATCTGCGACAGTGCAATAAATTTGATCCCCTTGGGCGATCGCATTTATGGTAATACTTAAGCCTGGAAGATTGTGCTTGATAGCATTAACAATCAAGTTAGAAAATACTCGCCATAGTTGCGTTGGATCGCCATTCACCAACGGTAAATCAGCTTGAACTAAATTGGTTAGGGTAACTTGATTTTCCGCCAACATCGGTTTCAAATCAGCGATCGCATTTTCTACGATTTGATGCAGTTTGACTGGTTGGCGTTCCAAGAAAATGCCTTGCACTTCGCTGACATGAGCTTCCATCAATGAGTTAATTAAATTCAGTTGCCGTTCGCTGCTTTGCTCCATCCGTTCTAAAATCGAGCGGGGAATGGTAATTTTATCGTCTGGGCGTGCAAGTAAATTCTTTAGCACCATCAAAGTACCCAAAACTGGGTTGCGCAAGTCATGAGAAACTGCGTGGAAAAATACTCGTAATGCTTCTTCTGTGCGCTTGCGATCGCTAATATCTAGAATTACTCCTACCAAACCACCAAGCGAACCATCTGCTTTTGAAAAAGTTGCCTTATAAAAAATTACATCATGCTTCTTGCCGTCTTTGTAGATTACCGAATCTTCATAACTCTGAACACCTCTTTGTTCAAGCAATACCATATCTGCTTGCTGATATTGAGCGGCTAGTTCTTTTGGTGATAAATCATACTCACTTTTACCGATAATTTTTTCTTTACTTAATCCGAAAGCTTCTTCAAAAGCCTTGTTACAGCCAATATACAAGCCTTGGGAATTTTTATAAAAAACTGGCGTAGGGATAGTATCAATAAGAACCTGCAATAAATCTAACTGTTCTTGTAAAGCTGCTTCAGCTAACTTGCGCTTAGTGATGTCTTCAATCAATCCTTCGTAATATAGCAGCTTACCTGTTTCATCACGCACGGCATATGCCTTTTCTGAAATCCAGACGATACTGCCATCTCGGCGATAAATCTGAGACTCGAACTCTGATACGCTGCCATATTCTTCAATCAAGCGCACAAATTCTGCACGTCGCTGCGGGTCAACATATAGTTGATGTTCAATATCAGTGAAATTTGCTATTACTTCTTCCGGTGATGAGTAGCCATAAATACGTGCTAGTGCCGGATTAGCAGTAATGTAACGTCCATCGGGAGTGCTTTGGAAAATACCTTCGACCGCGTTTTCAAAGATACTGCGATATTTAGCTTCTGCCACTCCCAGTTTCTGATAAGCGCACTCAAGTTCCTTGCGGGCATAAAACTCAGAGCGTTGCAGGCGATCGTACAGGTAAACGCCAATGTCACAAATAACACAAAACCAGAATAAATATAAAATAAAAGTAACGCTATATATTTCAGGGTGATCGGGAAGCGGTAGCTTTAGTCCAAATAAAGTATTGAGACCAAAATAGTAGACTAGCACACCCAGTTGGGACAGCAAGTGTAGAACCCAGCATACAGGCATAAAAGTCGCTTGACTGAGAAATAAAAGTGACCAAGCAAGGGTACTGGGTAGTGCAAAGCCTTTGAAAGTAGCAAAAATCTGTGGTATCAGACTAATTGACCAAGACGATCCCAAAAATAGTATCGCTGGATAGCGACGACCAAACTTAGTTTTACGCAGAGCTAGGCAAATAGATAAACTCAGTAGCATGACAATATCCATGACAAGCGCCTGAGTTCTTAGCACCTCTGGTAGTTTTTGCAATTCCTTGAGAGGAAAGAAATAGTTATAAATGTCACGCAAAGTAAACGTCAAAATGCAGGTCAGGGCCAGCCATAACCATAAGCGTAACCTTTGCCATAAAAAGCCATTGCGCCAATCTTTGTATCCGCCGGCCATGACATCCGCTATCAGCATGGTATCACCAGAAACAGCTCTGCGTTGCCATTTCCTGAGTAATTTCAACAAGGTCTTCATTAACTTTTGACCAAATTCCATAATTAATCAAGAAGGTGCTTCCTTCTTTTTGACTGCTACTTCCCCTCAATTTCAATTTTGGATTGTTGGCGATACAAGTAGTGTTCTTCCCAAAGGCGGAGAATATATATTTTTATTGCCTGTGGCTAGTTCTTGGTTCTACACCAACAGTGTAAGTAATTTCCGATTCTAAATAGCTTGGCACAAATAAAACAAACCATGAGGGTTTGCATTTGTCCTTTGTCACTAGTATTTCTTAACATAGTGATGTTTATTCCCACCTACTTACTTAGCGCTTACCTCTGGCACATAATATTCTCCCTGTCTCTTATACACATCT
>JANZYY010000102.1 GCA_026419705.1 Fischerella sp. | reverse complement strand
TGATGGTGGCAATAGCTTTTTTAATGAATTGAGTCGGCAAGCTGCTCAAGTAAGTAGCACGGCACTCGGACTACCACGTAGACTGGAAGATACTTTAGAAAAACTAGAGCGCGGAGACATACGCCTTCGCGTCCGCTCGATAGAAACAGAGCGTCTGTTGCGGCGACAAAGCAATATTCAAGTAGGCATAGTCTATGCCCTAATTATTAGTGCTTTTACACTTTCAGCAACGATTTTATTCGTTAACCATTATTTATGGCAGGCGCTTTTGATTGGTTCGATCGCAGCCGCAGTATCATGGTTGCTAATTAGACTGCTGATGCGTCTTGACCGTTATGACCGTATGTATTAATTGTTGCAAAAATATATGAAACTTAATTTTACCGGGATCAGCGATCCGGGACTTATTCGTTCTAATAATCAAGATGCTTACTATATTGACCCAGAAGGGCGCTTTTTCATTGTTGCTGATGGGATGGGTGGTCATGCGGGAGGAGAACAGGCGAGTCGCATTGCTACCGAGGAAATAAAAAAATACTTGGTTGAAAATTGGGATTCTTCAAAGTCCTCACCACAATTGCTGGAGGAAGCTTTGTGGCGAGCCAATGAAGCAATTTTGCACGATCAGCAAGGTCATCCTGAACGTGCTGATATGGGAACAACGGCTGTATTATTAATGTTTCGCTCTGGAGAACCTCCTTGGTGCGCTCATGTTGGCGACTCCAGGTTATATCGCTTGCGAGACTCCGAATTACAACAGCTCACCGAAGATCATACTTGGGTAGCACGCGCTCTTAAAATGGGTGATATCACGCCTGAGGAAGCCCGCATTCATCATTTTCGTCATGTCTTGTCCCGTTGTCTGGGACGTGAAGACCTCAATCAGGTTGATGTTCAACAACTAGATGTGAAAATCGGCGATCGCCTGCTGTTATGTAGTGACGGACTGACAGAAGAACTTGTTGATGACAACATTGCTTGTTACCTCAAACAAAGCCCGTCAATAGAAAAAGCGGCTGTTTCTTTAGTCGAAGCTGCCAAACAAGAAGGCGGACACGATAACATCACTGTCGTCATCGTCGCTGTTGAAGAAAATAGTCAATAGTTATTGGTGATTGGTCATTGGTTAACAACTAACAAACAACTCACAACAAAGGACAAATGACTAATGACCAATGACTTTTGCCGTAAATATACTCATCATTTTGTTCAGGTTGAGCATTTTTCCTGGTTACAAGTTGATACAAATACATTTAACCTCTGAAAAACTGAACAATAGAGGGTAATTTACATACTTTGGCAAGTTGACATCTTGCGTTAAATACGGTATGGGGAATATAATTCAAAATCACACCCTTTATTTCCTCACTGACAGTAGGGAAAAGGGTATTCCACTAACCTAACTGCTGCTGAAAAACCCAAATTTTCCCGAAATTTGCTCTGGAAAGCTTGGGGTTTATATCAGTAGGCAGACAAAACAAGACACTTGCTGGTCAACAAATCTCAGCCAAAGGGTGTGGGCAATTTGTCAAACAATTGTTATCTTTCTTAATACAGGGGAACAAATGTACGACAGAGATAATTCCAAGCTGTTACCCATTGGTTCCCCTGTAATTGAACCCTTATACTCTTTTTTAGGAGTTTACTATGGACAAACCAATTGAATTGACTCTAGAACAGCAGTTCAGCATCCGCTCTTTTGCTACTCAGGTGCAAAATATGAGCCATGAGCAAGCCAAAGACTTTTTGATCAAGCTCTATGAACAAATGGTCGTGAGGGAGGCAACTTACAAAGAGCTTCTCAAGCACCAGTGGGGTCTAGATTCAGGTTCTTCTTGGGCTGCGTAAATTCTTAGTGTCGCAGTCGGCGACCTCCTTCTCTTGCTCGGTTCCATCGGAGGAAAGGAGCTGGGGATGCCGGGGCGTCAACTTTGACGAGCATTACGAGCAAATCCAAATTCAAAATAGATAACGGACAGCAAAATTAATTAAATTTTTGGCTTTTATCTTAAATTTGGTCTGAATATAATTAGCCTTAAAGTAGAACTTAAAATTTGTGCTGGCACTACGATGTAGTGCAAAAAATAGCTGCGACCAGCCTGTACGTTACCTACGTTACAGGCTTTGTGCTACTCAGATTCTTATGCATACAAAATCTATTTAAGGCTAATTTCTTCGTGCTCTTATTATTTATATTTACTATGAATTGATTTTGCAACTATCGGACAGATTTTTTTAACAATAATTAATATTCGCTAGAACTATACTTAGAAACTCAAACGAAATAGTTTTTAGTTGTTCCTTCTTTTCAAATTAGCCAGAAAGGTCAAAGATAGAATCTGTATCCATCGCTTGCAGCTTTGCTAGAATTTGAGGTTTTATTTTCTCATATTCAGTTTTGAGTAAATTTTTGCTAAGTTGTGGATCTGGAGATGCCATGAGCG
The DNA here is from genome assembly GCA_026419705.1 of Fischerella sp. GTDB lineage: Bacteria > Cyanobacteriota > Cyanobacteriia > Cyanobacteriales > Nostocaceae > PCC9605. Next base: position 9,675 of record JANZYY010000102.1, on the reverse strand, counting down.
TGTAACTAATTGTTACCCACTGTTGGAGTCGTTCACGTTGAGCAGGGGCAATACTTGAAACAATCATATGAACGAAGTGATTAGGTGTTTCTCGAGTAAAGAATAGTAAGCGATAGTAACCAGTTTTTGCTAGTAAGCAGGCGATTTCTTGACCGATATTTGTTTTGAGGTCGAGATAGTAAGGCAACCATTTCGGCCCATGTTTACGATTGTAGAGCAGGGTAATCCACAACAACATGGGGTGGGGAGCAGTAATGAAAAGAAATTGATTGTAGCGGGTACAGGTTAAACGCTTTTGAATTTCCTCTTGCGGTAGCATTACCCACAATGCAGGCTTAAGCTCTCCATTGATACGGATAGGTTGAGGAAAAACAATATTAGCAATGGGTTTATTTGGCGGCCAAAAAGCTTGTTGTAAGATTTCGTCGTTAGCTGGGGATTTGGGTGAATCGAGATTAGAGTGATGCTGAAACTCAACCCTTACGGCTGAGGGATTAACAAGAGCAGGGAAATTAGTGCTCGGTTGCTGGGTGGGCGTTACATCCAATTGTTCCAGGGATGTTAAAACCTTGAGAATTTCACCGATATTTTGGGGGCGATCGCTAGGTGACTTAGCCAAACAACTCATCACCAAATTTTCCAATTCTTTAGGCAATTGCAAGCTGGGAGCAACCTCAGCAAAGGAACGCGGTGATTGAGTGTGATGTGCTTTATACCATGCTCCAAACGAATGGGTTGGTGCAACCAAGGGCATTTTACCTGTGAGCATTTCAAACATCATCACGCCTAAACTATAGATATCAGAGCGGTTATCTAGTTCCTTACCCTCCATTTGTTCGGGTGAAGAATAAGCCAGGGTACCTAAATAATAGTTTGTATAATTACTATCCGCCTGTAGTAATTTCGCAATCCCAAAGTCCAGAATTTTGACTAACTCCCCAAAACTGGCGTCTTGAACAACCAGCATATTACTAGGCTTAATATCACGGTGGATAATCGGATAGATTTTGCCATCAACAGAAATGCCATTGTGAGCGCATTGTAACCCCATACTTATTTGACGTACCAAGCTCAAGAATCTTGTTAAAGATATGTTTTGCTTGCGAATAACATGGTTGAGGCTTTTTCCTTGCAGATATTCCATCACATAAAATGGGGTATCATGTTCGTCTACGCCATAATCCATGACTCGGACAATATGAATGCTTTTCTGTCCTAATAGAGCACAGGTTTTTGCTTCTCGCTCAAAACGTTGCTGCAATCGCAATTTTCTATTTTGGACTGACAGAGCAAGAAACTTAACAGCGACGGGTACACCCCCCAACAAAATATCCTTAGCATAATAAACCCGACCCATTGCTCCAGTACCAATTAACTCTTGAAGCTGGTAACGGTTGCTAAGTAGGCGACCAATGTTGGGGTCTAACATAGAGAAATTGACTCCAATGTTTAAAAATAGCGGCTCGTACAGTCCTCAATAATGTTGGCTCCTAAAAATAGGAGTGGTAGATTTACCTTGGTATTTCATACCATCCCTGACTTTGCTTCTGATTTAGTTTGCCCACTTTTGACCTGGTTAATTAACTTTGGATATAGGAATCGTTAGTAGTTAGTAGTTGGTCGTTGGTTGTTCCCAACAACTACCAACCAACAACAAATTTCAAACACTAACCTTCTAAGTTTGACCGACGTTCTAAACTGGCTTCCATCGTGCTAGTTAAATAATGACCGACCATGATACCACTAGTGAGATAGTAAGTATCATCACTGATACGATGTAGAGTTTCAAAGCCACTGCGACGTTCGCGATCGCTAAGTACCCAGTAACGTTGCACGATGGAATCTAAACCAATCCAACCCTCACCTTCAATTTGTCCCAAAAGATTATGTTGAAGTAAGAAAGTATATTGACATGCACCAAAATCCAAGCGCCCCTTGTATTGCAAGGCTATGTTCGCGCGTCCGCTACTAGGAAATACGAGTTTTGTTGCCATTGTGAACCAGTTATCTCGATTCCAAGCAATCAATGTCATACCTTTAACATTGATTGGCATACTATCGCGTTCAAGCCAACTTCCTTGCAATGTCCAGCGTCCTGGTTCCAATAAAAACGTGTGAGCCACCTTGTCATTCCTTGCTGTTGAGCGAGTACCGCCAAGATAGCATGTCAGGTGACTGACCAGAGCCTGTTTTCAAACTACTCGTATCGCAGTTGGCAGGACTTTGAGGTGATTGTTTCTCCCCTTGTACAGAAAACAGATCCTAGGAACTAAAACTAGGAGAATTTTCCCTTCTTCTCCCCCTTTTTCCTTGTCCTTCTTTTCAAAGGTAAAAGGGAAAAGGCTTCTCAATTCCTTTTCCCTCTGGTTTGTCCCTTCTGCTTTGTTCTAACGAGTATATTTCAAGCTTTCGATCTTCCCTAAAAACTTCTCTGTGAAAATACTCATCACAGTCCGCTTCCGGACATTAATATTAGCACTTAAAGACATTCCGGATTGTAGAGGTACTTCTGTACCGTTGATATTGATAGATTGCTTTTCTAGGCGAATTTCAGCTGGAAAACGATAGTATGGATTGGCTTGATCGGGAGGTAGAGCATCGGAACCAACCCGGACTAACTGACCTTTAATATCACGGAATTCTGTGTACGGGAAAGAATCAATTCGCACATCTACAGGCATACCACTTTTGACAAAACCAATATCGTTGTTAGTGATGAAAACTTGGGCAACTAGGTTTTCTGGTGGCACAATTTTGAGGATAGATTCACTAGTGTTGTAGACATAACCAGGACTACGCGGCTTGAGATCAAAAACAACACCACTCGTCGGCGCTCTGAGTTCTTGGTATTTGAGAGTTAAAAGAAGTTCGCTGATTTGACTGTTAATTTCTTCTATGCGTTTTTGATTTTCGACAATAACTTTGGTAAGTTGACTATCAATTTCGGCGATGCGTTTGTTGTTATCAGCAATTTTGCTAAGTAAGTCTTCTTTGGAAAGGGCGATCGCATTTTGTAATTTCTTTTGCCCTTGAGCGATCGCCAGTCGCAGTCGTTCTTCTTCTTGAACAAGCCGATTAACTTCACCTTGGCTGGTATTTGCTGTTTGTCGCCGTTCTAAATAATTCAAGCGACCAAATGCTCCGTCTTTAACTAATTTTTCGAGGTTGTTGGCGATCTCTAAATTCGTTGACAGGTTCTTCCTCGCACTCACCAGTTGCACTCGCACTTGATTTAACTGCCGAGTTAATTGTTCTACATCCAGCCGCACTGCTGCAATTCGCGAGTCTCTCTCTTTTTGCCTAGTTTGTATGCGTTCTTGTACCTCTGGATCTAAGTTGTCTAATAATTTACCACCGTTTAATTCTGCACGGTAAAGTTGATTTTCCCGCACTAAAGCGGCGCGGTTTTCTGTTAGTAACGCTAACTCCGGTGACTTGTGAAACTGCTTGTGACTAGAATTAATGGTTGATGCTCGCATCTGAGTGCGGTAGAACAAATTTTCCCGCATTAAGCTCGCTTTGACTTCTTGCAGAGAGCGTAATTTTGCTTGCGCAGCTGTAGGATCAAAGCTAACCAAAAGATCGCCCTTTTTCACTTTTTGCCCTTCCTGCACATGAATTTTGGCAATGACTCCCCCCACTGGTGCTTGTATCTCTTTCACCAAGCCTTGGGGTGCGAGTTTGCCCTGCACGGGAACAGACTCGTCGATTTGCGCAGTACAAGCCCACGCCACCGCAAAACTGGACACGCCGACGATACTCCAGATAATGGCATGTGACCATACACTGGATTGTTTTAAGATCACAGGCTGATCGAATTCGCTTTCCTCAGATTCGTTCTCTTTCGCAGGTAAGCTAATTGCGGAACTGAAAATGCCCGAACTCCCTTGTAATAGAAGTTGCCACTGGCGCTGTGTTTTGGGGAGGCGCTTCCAGATGAATACTAATCCTCCGGTTGTGAACAAGAGCAAAAAACCACTTAGAGGCAAAAGTATTGGTGCTTCGAGTGTAGCAGCTTCTACTTGATTGACGATGTAATTTCTGTTCTTTTGATTGTCTTGACGATCGCGATCGCCTGCAGAATCGGCTAAAGGAACTGATGCTGTTACTCTTGGTTTAGCTTTGTTGGTGGTGTTAACTTTTTGCAGGGATGATTGTAGGGCCTTCCAAGTTGAACCATTCACAACACCATTAGCACTTAAATGTTTCTCTTGCTGAAATTTTGTCACTGCTGCCTGGGTAATCGTACCGAATTTACCATCAATTGCGCCATAATAATATCCGAGTTTTTGCAGCTGGGTTTGAAGTTGCGAAACTACCGTGCCTTGACTGCCTAACTGTAGCAAAGGTTGGCTGGGGGGTGAAAAGGCTACCTCGGTGCTTTCTGGTTCACTAACACAAGTACTCAAATCAGATTTTGCTTGAGTATTTGTCTCATCTTCAAGAATTTGTTGGCAGTGAGTGGTCTGTGTTTGAGAAACTTTGGGTTGTGCTTCTGAACAATTTGTACAGGCTAGCAGTAACAAAGATAGATCAGGCATAGTTCTAGTTTCCGTATAGGGCAGGAGGCAAAGGAGGAGTGGGGGAGTGGGGGATTGGGGGAGTGGGAATTGGGAATTGGGAATTGGGATTTAACGATTATCTTTGCCCGATGCCCACTAACCACCAACAACTAACCACTTCATAGCTGTGACTCCTGTTGTTGATAAAGGCAGTAATAGCGTCCTTTCATTGCCATAAGTTCGGCATGTGTTCCTTGCTCGGCAATTACACCCCGATCCATGATGATGATAATATCAGCGTTTTTGACGGTGTTCAGACGGTGGGTGATGAAAAAGACAGTGCGCCCCCGAAATATCTCCATCAAATTCCGACATACTTGTTGTTCAGACTGGTAATCTAAAGCACTGGTGGCCTCATCGAGAATTAGTAATCTGGGATTTTGCAAAACTGTACGTGCGATCGCGATTCGTTGTCGTTGTCCACCAGAAAGGGCGGAACCTCGTTCTCCAACAATAGTGTTGTAGCCATTGGGTAGCCCCATGATAAAATCGTGGGCTGCTGCTGCTTTGGCAGCAGCAATAATTTCCTCGGTAGTTGCATCTGGTCGAATGAGGGCTATGTTATCTTGAATTGTTCCCTCAAACAACAGCGTATCTTGTAGCACCATCCCAATTTGTCGGCGCAATGAATTCAATTCTACTTTCCTGATATCATAGCCGTCAATTTGAATTTGTCCTGCTACGGGTTCGTAGAGTCGCGGTAACAATTTTGTCAGCGTACTTTTACCGGAACCACTTTGTCCGACAATACCAACAAAGGTACCAGCAGGAATATCAAGATTAATATTGAGTAGCTGTAGGGCATCATCGGGATTAAAGCCAAAGGAAACACCCGTGTATTTGACCGATCCTTGAATTTCTGGTAATTGGATATTGTTGCGATCGCTTAACTGTACTTCTGGTGTCGTGTCTAAAACATCACCAAGGCGCTCGATAGACAATGCTACTTCTTGGAAGTTCTGTGACAGTTGAATCAAACGCAGGAGCGGACTGGTAACATAACCAGCAATAATCCGAAAGGCAATTAGTTGTCCTAATGTGAGCTGGTTGGAGATGACTAAATGAGCACCTACCCACAGCAGTACAAAACTAGAGAATTGATTCAAAAATCCACTGATGGAGTTGGCGGTACTGGAAGTCAGTACATTCTTGAAGCCAGCGCTGATGTAGCGGGTATAGCGTTCATGCCATTGCCAGCGAGATTTCAACTCGATATTCTGTGCTTTCACCGTTTGAATGCCGGTGATTACCTCAACAAGGTAGGACTGGGTATCGGCGTAGCGTTCAGCTTTTTTTCGCAACTGTTGCTGAACAATAGGAACAACAAGAGTTGTCAGGACTGCAAACAATGGTACGGTGGCGAGGGCGACGAGTGTAAGCAGCCAGCTGTAAAACAGCATCACACCGATATAAATCACGGAGAATAGGGCATCTAGCACCACTGTCAGGGCTGTCCCTGTCAAAAATTGGCGAATATTCTCCAATTCATTGATGCGTCCTGCCAATTCTCCCACACGGCGACGCTCAAAGTAACTGAGGGGCAGTCGCAGCAAATGGTCAATTACTTCTGAACCTAAGCGGATGTCGATACGATTAGTAGTGTCAGCGAACAAATAGGTGCGCAGACTCGTCAAGACTGCCTCAAACACTGCAATCACGAGCAAGAATATCCCCAGGATATCCAGAGTGTCAAGGCTTTTTTGAATTAATACGGTATCGATGATGATTTGGGTGATGATTGGGTTTGCCAAACCAAATATCTGAACAAAAAAGGAAGCAACCAGAACTTCCATTAATACCAAGCGGTATTTGTAGATAGAAGGCAAAAACCAACGCAGACTGAATTTTTCGGGACGATCGCTTTCTGCCTTTTCTACTATTAATACTTGTCCCGACTGTCCCCAAATGTTGGCAAACTCGGCAGTAGAATAACTGGAGATTCCCTTGGATGGGTCAGCTATAACAACTTCGCGTTCTGTAATTTTGTACAGCAGGGCGAAACTATCTTGCCAGTGAATTATTGCTGGTGCACTGAGGCGGTTGATGACGTTAGTAGGAACTTTCACTAATTGGGCGTGCAAACCCATCATTTCTACAACTGCTCCCGCCACTTGCAAGGAAATCTGCTTTTTCGATTTCAGTTGATTTGCCAAAACTTTGCGGATTAAATCGCGGCGAAAAGAACCCCCTAAGATGCGACTCAACATCTGGAAACAGGCTAAGGGTGCATCAATATTACCCTGTCCTGATACAAAGATCGTCTGTGCTGGTGCTATGCTTTCAGCAGCTGGGTTGGGTGGGTACTCTGGAGCAGGAGAAATTTTTAAACTGGGGGAAGGGGTATTTTTGTTATCGGTCTTCCAAGGAATGCCCAATAAGCGTACTTCGGTTTTGCTTTCCCAAGTCTTCCCACAGTTACTCAACGATAATCGACTGCCAACGGTCATATTGTCAATGCTGCCAGCGCTGACCAACCACAAGTGTCGATCGTCAAGTTGTTGGGGATTCACCTTTCCTGCGGCTAGATTCACCACTTTTGTATCTTGCCAAACTTGACGTGCTAAATCTTTTAGGTTAGTCGCAGCATCTGCTTGACGCTGGAGTTCCAAACTCAGGAGTTCAAATACTTCTATAATGTGAGGGCGCGCTCGCACTGCTTGTTCAAATTCCGCAACCGTGCTCATCAACGCCTGAAATTCTCCTGCTTCTATGGTAATGGCGATGACTTCTGTAGAGGCGATCGCTGCTTCACAGCCTACCCCACGCACCAATCCTAACCAACCCAGGAACTCTCCTTTCTCTACCACCGTCAAACTGACTTGAGACTCCGTCCGCTGGTCATAACCTAGTACCCTCGCTTGTCCTTGATAAATTACCATGACTTGTGCTGGCATTCTTCCCCTGACCAGCATCCACTGTCCGGTACGATATTGCAATAGTTGACAGTTAACAACGAGTGTCTCTATGGTGGCACGCGGAAGTTGCGCGAATGGGGGAGTGTCGGCTAAGAATTCCGATATTTCGGCTTGGGTGATACCTAGCTTCATGCCGCAACAGACTCCAGACAATGGTTTGAATTTTGCAAGCGCGTTTGAATTTGTGTTTGTATCCAGCTTTCAAACAGTTCGTCTAGCAACCACAACTGCATAGTTTCATCTAACTGTGCAGGCAATAATTTCTCTAGGCGAATAATCACAAACCAATCGGCTATTAAGCGTGGCTCCCAAAGTTGTCCTGGTTGACTCGCAGACAAAATTTTCTGGATTACCGGATGGGGTTGAGACAAAGGAACTGGCCCCAAAACTCCCCCTGTTTTTGCTTCTGGACCTTGGGAATATTCCTGGGCAACGGCTGCAAAGGATTGTTCTCCCTCAAGAATCCGAAAATATAATTCCTGAATTAGCCCTTCGTCCTGGGTGCGAATCATGGAATACACGACTTGATCCAGGTCTGCTTTACGTTGTAGGAAATAGGACTCCAGTTTTTTACCCCACATGGCATACTGGAATTTCTTAATCAGGACAGGACGAATTGCTAACTCTTGCATTGCTGCTTCAGTGAGGTGGTGCTGTTGCAACCATGCCTTTTGTAGCTCTTTTGAGGTGAGTTGATAACGTTGGCAAAAGTGGGCGATCGCTGCTTGTTTTTCTGCTTCTGTGCAAGAAAATGGGGCGATCGCTTCGTCTATCACTTTAGCCCGCAAGACCTGCGGCAACAACTGGTAACGATGCAGTAAAGACAACAACTCATCTGCCTGAAGTATTTCGCTACCCACTCGTAAGCTTTGTGTCGTCATAGTTCCTGACTAGCACATTCGGTATTCTAAGGTTTGGGCAGAAATCTGAACAACTCACGCTGCTGTGAGAGTATCTAAGTCTACAAGTTTTTCAGCCCTATATCTCTTTTCTTTACATCGTTTTTTCATCCCTTCAGGATTTTTTCTAATAAGATTTTGTCAATTTTTAATCCTAGAATCTTGGCAGACTTAGCTAAAATATCACATTTCATACTGATTCCTAAAATTTTAGACCAAATTTTTTACAGGGCGATCCTATTTTCTTTCACAAAACAAAAATCATTAGTAAATAAAATGACGGTTCAGCAATTTTTATTACTCGTATGCGTACAAGTATAATAGTTGCAGTTTTTGAATTTGGTCAAGAACTGCCGGCTCGCTCGCTTAGATACAACCGTTTTTTAAAGTACTAATTTATACTATAAAATCAGCAAATGCGGTTGATATTTTTCCTTCTCATCATTTGGGATGGCAGTTTTTTTCAGTAAAAATACTGATTTTTTGCTTAAAAATAAGTATCAAAAAACTAAAAACATCCAGACTTTTTTTAAGGAATTTTGAGGATAAAAATGGCATTTTTGATGAAATTATAAATTTATGAGATTTTTGGGACGAATATACCGAGTTGCGGCATTTTTACTGAAATAGCACGACTTGAGAGCATTATTCGTGCATGTGCAGGCGTATGTATTAAAGTAATACTTTAACTAATCTTTAAATAGTAAGGATGATTTTATTTTTTTCGTGTACAAAAATTCGCTGAAGCTGATATACTCGTTAGAAGTAAATCACGCGAAAGTGCGTACTTATACAGGTTTGCATCCGAATCCTAGATTTTGCAAGTATCTGATTTTTTGTAAGGATACTTGTATCTACCTCTTTAATACTGAATAGAGCCAAGTAGCAAACTGCTGCACTGTCGGGGTAATATAAAATTCACGAAATTCACGATCAAATACCCCTGCAAGTCAACGCTCTGCCTCGACTGACATTCCTATTCTGTGTAAGAATGTGGAATGTCTCGTAGGGCGTGTCTGTAAATCTGATGGGTCGAGGATTCAGATGAGTACTAAGTCCAAAATTCCAGTTTTCACCAAGCAAAAGTCCCTAAAAAATGATACGGCAAGGGATACCAGACATTACAAAGGACTGATCAAAGGACCGATTACTTGCGTCATTTTCTTTTGAAACAATAGGTCTGAGTCTAATTGTCACAGCCAAAGTAAATCAATTAACCTCAGACAAATAAATGAAACTCACAGATGTTGGACTAGCAGTAGTTACGCTGCAGGTAGCTACCATGCAATTGCTGCAACT
>JANZYY010000101.1:11872-12122 GCA_026419705.1 Fischerella sp. | reverse complement strand
CTTGTAGGCTTGCTACTAGAATATCAGATACAAACACCAGAACAATCGTGCAAATGAGCAGGATTCCTACTGACCTGCATAAACCAGTCTTATGTCTCTCAGATTCACCTGCATCTGGGTTAGTCTCTTCTAAATCTCTAAGTTGATAAATAGACTTGTGGGTTTTCATGGAAAAAACCAAGGTTAATCCATAGAAAAACAACAACAAGAAAGCAGCAACAATCGAAAAATGATTAACTGTTGTAGGTTG
>JANZYY010000101.1:0-11862 GCA_026419705.1 Fischerella sp. | reverse complement strand
AAGTAGTACTACTAATGCTAAATTCAACGAAGAAGCATTAATACGAGCAACAGTTGGCTGAAAGCTTTGCTCTTTAAACCGCAATCCTCCTAACAAAATTGCTGCCCCTAGTGCCAAAAGAAGATTGGCAACAATTGTACCGGTAATACTAGCTTTGACTACATCTACCAGTCCGGCTCGAAGTGCAACAATCGCGATGATTAACTCTGTAGCGTTGCCAAAAGTAGAGTTAAGCAAACCCCCCAAGGATGGGCCGATTACTTCAGCGATCGCTTCGGTAGAGTCAGCAATAAATGCTGCTAAGGGAATGATTGCCAAGCCAGAGGCAATAAAAATAAATATTGGGGGAAAATTTAGCCATTCTGCTATGAATGCAATTGGCACAAATACCAACATACGTAGCAGAATTACTTGTTTTTGAGTCATTCTAAAGACTCCTAAGGAAAAAAGTTCTCTCCTTCAGTACAGTTCGGTTAAATTGCAATCAGCACTATTTTAGGTGAATGAGGTAATTCGTAGAAAAATTGACAAAATTCTCTCAAGTAAAAAACACTAAACCACAAGGATAAAAATCCAACTGTTAGATTGTATTTTTTTATACTCAGAATTGCCTGAAATACCTGCTTAACTGTTACGACAAACTATTGATTACGATCGCCGTAGTAGAGTGTATTCAACAATATTTTAATTGACTGAGATGATAGTTTGCCTAAACGAAAAACTACCACATTTAAAATCCGAACTTTGAAAAATTAATTATATTTAACATACATAAATACTGAACTTGAAAGAGAACAGGTCGCCAAGATGTGACCTTCAAAGCATAGTTTTCTTTGTGCCTTAGTGTCTTGGTGGTGAAAAATAAATCTATGTATTAACCACCAAGACACCAAGACACCAAGTTAAATTGCGAAAAATCAGCTGGCGAAAGTAGGTTTTACCCACTTTGACAGGGGTACGAAGAACTCTTCACGGGAAGTGTACTGGTTTTTTTCAGCGCCAATTCCAGGCTACGCCAATAAAAATCCAATAGGAATCCGATAGTATAGCTACTTTGAAAGTTGAGCTATTTATTTTCGTTTCAAGTGTTTGTGGAAAATATACCTTTTGGATAGTAAGTATTACTTACTTGGAAGGATAAAGTATAATGATTGTTTATATATTCTATTAGTACAAACAGCTATATTAAGGAGTAGGTCTTATGGATGAAATTTTATTAGTTTCTATTCTTGGTTTTGTAATTTTATTTGGCTTGACATTGTTGGTGGTGGAGGAGTTTAGCATCGAAAGAAGGGCAATTTTGGCTGAATATCGACGCAGAAGGAAATAATTTCAGGATATAGCCAGCATAAACATAGATGAGGACAAGCTCCCCGACTTTTTAGAAAATTTGGGGATCTTGTCCTCGTTAATTAATCAGCTTTGATGGCTGATGTCAGTTACAGGGGTTTTCTTTGTATTCAATACACTGAAAAATTCTTATATAGTTTTACAAAAAAAGCTTTTTACTTGTTTGAGTAGTAGCTTATGATGTTGATTAATGTGAGATTTAAAACCGTTTCATTCAGATTATTTCGATGTAATGAGTTATCAGGTCGTTCACTCTACTTTTGGACGTTATCGCATTCGCATACCTCACCTTGCTCATGGTTCAGACTTTGCTAACAAACTTAAAGCACTAGTTGAATCGCTAGCATTTGTGACTGAGGTTCGTATTAATCCACAAGCAAGTTCACTAATTATCAGCTATGAAGATGATGTTTGCAGCAAAACGGCGCTGGAAAAGTTTGTTTGCTGTATCCAGGCTGCTGTAGAGTGTGCTGAAATTCAGCTTACAGAATCTGTACCTGCAGGAGAAGACCTGAAACCAGAAGTTAATCAATGGAAGGATTTAGGGTTTCCTGTCCTCAGCTTGACTTTGGCTTTGCTAGCAGCTCCTTTGGAGTTACCACCACTGATTGTAATGTTAGCAATTGCTGGAGCTGCAACACCTTGGTTTAACCGTGCTGCTGATAGTCTGCTCAATCAACGTCAACCAAATATCGATTTATTGGATTCTGTATGGATGAGTATGCAGACTGTTCAAGGTCAATTTATCGCACCTGCACTCAAGACAGTTTTGGTAGAAGTGAGGAGAACTCTCAGGGGAAATACAACCCAGACAAGAGAAGAACAGTCTTTAAATTTATTGAATCAATTATATCAGCATGTCTGGGTAGAGTTAGATGGAAAGAAACAACATGTCCATATAAGCAATATACAGGAGGGCGATCGCATCATCATTAAATCAGGCGAAATGATTTTGGTAGATGGGATCGTTGTTTATGGTTATGGTTTAATCGATACCCAGAATTTGACAGGTAACTCTACACCCGTTGTATGTTCGGAAGGATATGATGTCTACGCCTCTACAATATTGCTTGAAGGTGAATTGTGTGTTTTGGTGAAAAGAATTGGACTGAATACCCGTGCTGGTTTAGCTGCTCTTGTTGCTGAATTAGCACCTGTTCATGATACAAAAATTGGTGCTTTGCAAGCAGAATTGGTTAGACATGCAATTTTGCCGACTCTGGCTTTAGGTGGCACGATCTATCTAATGACAGGTAATATTGGTGCTGCTATTTCACCTTACCAGTTTGATTTTGGTAGTGGTATTCCTATTTCGCTTTCAACCACAGTCCTGCAAGCACTGATCTATGCTGTGCGACATGGAATCTACATTCGCAGTGGTGGTATTTTGGAAGCATTAGCGCAAATAGATGCGATTGTCTTTGATCTCGACATATTGGCTCTAGATTCTCCTGAGACTTTGGAAGCTATTGCCATTCTCCAACATCAAAACATAGACATTTACTTGGTCTCTGATGCTTCTGAATCGATGGTTATTGATGTTGCGACATTTTTGGGTATCCATCCCAATAATGTCTGTGCAGAATTTCCTTTAAGCCAAAAAATTAATCTGATTCGTGGATTGCAGCATCAAGGTAAGGTGGTAGCTTTTGTGGGAGATGAAGAAGATGATGCGGTACGGCTTGCTCATGTCAATGTCTCCATTTCCTTTGCCAAGATGAGCGAGATTTCCAATACCACAACTGATGTTGTCATTTTAGAAGATGACTTACGCGGAGTCACACATGCGATGGCGATCGCCAAGCGAGCGATGGAAATAATCTATGAAAACACTGCAACCATAGTAATTCCTAACCTCTTGATGCAAATAGGTGGTGGAATGGTGTTGGGTGTAAATCCTGTTTACAACGTGATCGTAAATAATGGTACTGCCTTTGTAGCTGAATTCTTGAACAGTTCACGTCCACTTTTTGAGACAAACTTCTTACCTCCTCTCAGAAGCAGCTCTCAAAGAGTCAGCCGAGGAAAAATTGAAGAATACAGTTCATCAAAAAATGGCAAAGCACTCAAACAGAGTGAATTAGCAAAGCGCTTGGGAGTATCATCTCAGTCTCTTACCAGCAAAAGATTAAAGCCTGAGTTTCCTATATGGACTCAGGCTAGAGATCCAGAAGGAATAGCATGGGATTTTGACCCGGTAGCAAAGCGCTATCGACATTCACTCACTTGAAGTTTTGTAGGATTCTTTTGAGGATATGCATTTGCGCATCGAGCATCTGCTGTTTGTTGAGTTACAAACAGATGGGCTGATAAGTCAATCAGAATAACTAACATAAGAAAAGCAAAAGGACCAACAGCAAGGGTAATCGCTAGCTTGCGTAAGTCAAAAAACTCCGGATATTTGAGCATGGTAAAAAATCTCCGATGATTAGAAACCAAAAGAACTAGAGCATGAGAACAGCTGTAATTTTGGCGTTGCTGACTCATGCATTTTGGATTTCCTGTAGGAGCGTACTGCTGTACGCCCCTATTGGTGTACGTCACTAGAGTTACTCATTTTATGAGAAGCTGCACCAAGCATCTACACAATGATATTCATATCTTGATTCAGCAATACCATTTAGTCTTTGTCGCATGCTGCAAGTTGCACAAAAAACTGCAACTTTGACATGACAACCTAGCCTCACCTTTAAGAATGCAGAGATAAGCAATCAAGTGGTGATACCCAAGCTTATCTATTGGTGAAGCCATCAGGTTAAATAGATTGGAGAATCTTACTATTCAGCGATCCTTGGCAAAATTTGTTTTAAGATTGCTAGATTGGTCAATAAAGACTGACAACCAAGAGGCTATCAGTCTCTGGCAAGACGTTAGCTGTTTACTTCCATGCTTTGCAGAAATTAGCCGATAGTTACCTCACGGGGAACGCTTTCGCTGGTTCCGTTTTTGGAATTTGAACGCTCTGCTTTTGCTTCAGCAACTAAATCTTTGAAGGATTCACTTGCTTCGGCGAAAGTAGATTGAGCCTTATCAATAGCCTCAAAAGTCCAAATTAACCCAGTCTTAGCCGCACTCCTTGCAGATTCATAAACATTGTGACCAGTTGCAGAGTCAAGAGCGCTGACAACAGGTACTAAAACTAATGCTCCAACTCCAATGACAGCAGCAGTCATTGGTTCAAGACCTAGCAAAAGAGCCTCTAATTCCATATTTGCTTTACCTCCAAAAGGATAGAAAAACCTGCTTGCTTCAAGTTGCAGCTATTTAAACAACTCGAATCTTAAGATATGAAGGTATGTCACCTCAAATAATGAATCAAATATGCAGAAACGAATCTTCAATAGCTACATCGAGTAATGACAAGAAGGCTAGTTAGTGAGAGTAAAAACTGTAGGAAAACAGGTAGCGAAACTTTCTAAATGTTTCCACCTATGTGAGTCCATTTTACATGGTATCAGGAAAAGAAGGTACTAGAAACAACATTAATTTTTTGTTATAAAATTAGACATGATGAAACATTTTCTTTACTTTTAGCAAATTATTGTATCTTTTATAGCTTTGGTATCTCAGTCTAGGTAGTGGTATCGGTGCTGGAATTTTCCGAATTACCATTACTGTTGATTAGTAGTATAAGGGGAGCAAATCAATTACATTATTGAAACTGGTAAAATAGTCTCGTAGTGCCTTAGCAGAATCACCTGTAAATTCTATCCATTCGTAATGGTAGAGATTGGGTGAAATACGGTCTTCTTGGAATAGATAAGCACTTGGGATAGCGAGCAGCAAGCAAACACTTTCTTCTTCAGAGCGGACTCGACATTGTAATCGAATAGCAGCAATATAGTCTGTGTTAACTACAATATTGCCAATTTTTATGAATGCCATGATTTTGGTAGCCCGAAATAAGTTGATATATTAAAAATGAAACAATGAAAATGAGTTTATTAAATTCAATGCCACTAATATTAATGTATGTTTACAGAGATTATAATCTGTCTAGCTGGCTATCTTAAAAGAATAATAATTTAGTTATTTCTAACTCATTGCTAACAGATACTAATAAGACTTGAGGAGAATTATGATATAAACAAATCTAAAATATGTGTAGCAATCTCGTTTGCATTCTGAAAACTTTTTGAGAAGAGCCAATAGAAGCACAAGACATTGAATCCGTTACAAAGTTACAAACCAAGCTTAACTCTGTAAAGGAATGCAAATGTCAAATTTTCATATTCATGTGCTCTAGGCTACTTTTGCAAGAGGTTTACAGCTTGCTAGGGATTGCTACTATTACCATCCCTTAACAAGAGCAGCGTTTAATAATGGGGATGTAAAGGTGTAAATCCACTGTTGTTGGTTAGTGCTAACTAACTGAAACTCAGCAGCTAAATAACTAGGGCTGCAGACCGCACCTTTACACTCCATTCTTTTTTGGCGTTGCTGATTTCATATGGTGCAGGATTTTACATTCTGCCAAAACCCTTCAGATGCTTGCGCCTGCTTGCGCCGTAGGCATTCGAGCGGGGTAAATTCGCGTCTGGTACACTCGGAGCGGATCTCAAATCAGCAACGCTCTTACCTTTTCTCCCCTGTCTGTTGGGCGAATAATATCTTTGAACGTAACTTGTTATCAAGCTCTCATCGCTTGTTTGCCCGTCCATCGCTGCCAACGAAGGATCGCCTCGTTGACTTTCTTAGGATCTTCATCTCCAGCAAAACAAATTCGTCTTAAACGTTCACAAGCAATTAGTGCTTCACCATGTCCAATAGAAGGAATTATTACGAAACTACCGGGTTTTGTAAAAAAACTTACTAAATAAGCAACGATACCTTCAATACCCTCAATATCAGGATTAAGATTTGGTTTGAGCAAAGATTCTTGGGAGAAAATTGCAGTATATATATTTCCTGTAACTAATTCAAATCTAAAGGGCATTTGACTGCATCTGCAAAGATTGTAGATAGATCCTTCACGACACATCACAGCTACAACACGAGCTTCGTTGACTAAATAGTCATGCTTCCAAGAACAACCGGGAGGAGCGATCGCTAATGCAGCATGAGATGGTAATAGTTGAATAAAATCTTCATCAGTGGTATCGCCGCAATAAATCATGTGTCGATCTAGAATCCAAACTTCGTCTGTCTGTATCTGAATGTCATTGGTCTTAATATTTTTTGATACACGTTGAGTTTGCTTGCTAGATTCTTTGGCCTCCTTTTGGGCCATAGCGTTTTGAAAAGCAATTAACTGAAGTTGTTTTTGTTTCTCTCTTGCCTGTGCTGCTAGCTTTTTTTGCTTTTCTAGTTCGGCTCTGTTGTGTTGCGCTCTAGCTTCTTGTGCCGCTATTTCTGCTTGTTCTGCCTCTTGTCGTTCTTTACTACCTGCCCTAGCTACTTTCAGTAATGCTGAGGTACTCTTAGCAATTGGTGTTCCTTTAATCATTTCTTTAACTTCCGGAACAATGTTTTTAGCAATTTGTTTACCATACTGTAAAGTGCGCTCTGTGTAGCCTATTTCTTGTGCCAACTCTAATGTTGTTTTCAGCGGTGGTGAAATATTTTCACCACCTCTTTGAGTAAATTGGTTGTCTCCTACTTTTGCCCTCAATCCCATCCGTTCCAAGATTCGATCGCGTTCCAACCATAATTCGGATCGTTCCAGAGCATCTAATTCGCTACGAATTAAGTTTTCATCAATTTCTGCCAGACGAGCATGGTCTTTGTCTTCGCAATTAATAATACGACACTCAATCTCTTTAAATCCAATAAGCTTACAGGCGGTCAGGCGGTGCAAGCCTGCAATTAGATTGAGATTTTGGTCTAAAGTGATAGGATTTAAAAGTCCATTAGCTTTGATAGACTCCATCAGCTCAGCGACTTTTTGGTCATTGAGAGGACGCCTATTTGGGAGAATATTGACACGATTAATGTCAACGAAGGACATAGCATTCTTTCTCTATTAATCCAAAATTTCTAATAGAAGTGTTATGCTCGAAAATTGAAAAGACACTCTTATCATTTTTATAAATGTTTAAAAATTTTGGCGTGGTATAAATGGCGGGATGTTTTTTTAATTTTTGTAAACTCAAAAGTCTAACCTCTTGGCGTACTTGGTGTCTTGGTAGTTCAATAATTCATCCTCAGATTCAGCGACGCCAAAATTTTTCCCCTATCTTTTGAAAGCTTTACCGCATGCTCGACTGAAAATGAATATCAATTCAATGGTATACACCTCCAAACACCAAATACACATTTGCTCAACTATGGTTAATTATTAGTATAAGTTATTGTATAGGAATTTGGCTGTAAAACGTTGCTATTGAGAAGCTTGTTGGCACAGTTAAGTGCGATCTAGATCAAAAAATTAAGAAAAAGTTAAAAATAAAACTTAAACCCATAGATGAAGTGCAGTTAGCAAACCTCTCGTTTGAAACGAAACAGAGATAGTCTTCCAACAAAAACAGCAGGGTAAAAATAATCATTTACTCGAAAAAGCTTAAAAAGCCTCACTTACAATCAATATCCTTTACTGCCGACCCCAGAACTGCCTTCTTGCGTTAGTTTAGTTGAAATATTTTGAATATCTCAGCCTTTATCCTAAAGCCTATCTAAAAATTTTTCAAAACAACATATTCTCATTGACAGGTATTGTTTGTAATGCTGTCCCTCTTGAGATAGAAATGAGATAAAGGAACATAGTTTTGCGGTACTGCTAAGTAAAAATTAAGCAAACATTGTTTAACTAAAGTAACACTTATATATTATGAGCGGTAGTTTTATACTCTAGGAGGAAGCGATTGTTCCTAAGGCAGATGTAATAACACGCTCCCTCTGTCAAGATGTTTGTAAATTTCTTAAAATTCTTTTTTTAAACCTGTATTGATATCAAGGGTAAAATAATCATGAAATTAGTTGCAGAAACAGAACCTCTGAACCCAGAAAAGCATGTTGGAGAAATAGATTACCAAATCATCCATACTACTAGTGGTCGCCTCCGGATTAAAATTCCCCGATTATCTCAAGATGTGGGGTATACTAACCAACTTATTTGGTTGATAGAGTCTTTCGACTTCATCATTAGTGTTCGCATTAATCCAGCAGCAGAATCATTAATCATCCACTATCAAGAAAACCTTGTTTCTAGCACTGCAGTTAAAGAAAGCCTGCGGACGATTATTCAACAAGCAGCCATTGCCGAAACTTCCTCGGAAATTGTCCGGACTCAAACAGAATTTAAATCAGAACTCGACTGGGTGTTAGAGAGAGTAGGAATGCCTGTCTTGAGTTTAGGATTAGCACTCCTTGCTCAGCAATTCCTACCGATTCCACCTTTATTGGTAGCAGGAGCAGTAGCTGTTGCTGCAATTCCGTTTATCCATCGCACACTCGAACTCATGCTGACAGAGCGTCGTTTGGATGCAGATATTCTGGATATCCTCTGGATGAGTCTTTATACCATCAAAGGTGACTTTGTTGCTCCCGCATTAATGATCAGTCTCATAGAATCTGGTGATGTACTCAGAGATGCGACTGCCCGTGCTAATGAACAACAAATGTTAGATTTGCTGCAAGGAGTAGATAAGTACGTCAGGATAGAGCGGAATGGACGAGAAGAACGTATTCAATTAAGTGAAGTGAAAAAAGGCGATCGCATTGTTGTCTGTGCAGGTGAGACAATTCCCGTTAGCGGTCGGGTACTAAGGGGTATTGCCCTGATCGACGAACACAAGCTCACAGGAGAATCTAAGCTAGTTTCTCGCTCAGAGGGACAAGTCGTCCATGCTTCAACCTTAGTATTAGAAGGTAAAATTTGTATCCTCACAAAACGGATTGGCAAGAATACTCGCTTAGGCTTAGCAGTGCAACTGATGCAATCTGCGCCAGTACATGATACTCGTGTGGAAGATTACGCCTCTAAAATCGCCAACACCCTCATCGCACCTACCCTATTATTAAGTGGAGTCATTTTTGCCCTTACACGAGACGTATCGAGAGCGCTTGCTCCCCTTCATCTTGACTTTGGACACGCCATTCGGATTGCAGTTCCCACAACTGCGCTTGCAGCCCTCACCTACGCTGCTCGCCAGGGAATTTACATCCGCAGTGGTCGAGCCTTGGAAATGCTAGCACGGATAGATACTGTCGTTTTTGACAAAACTGGAACTTTAACTCAAGGAAATGCAGCTGTCGTGGCGATTGAAACAGCACACGAGCAAATTTCGCCCCAAGAAATTCTCGCACTGGCTGCTTCTGCAGAACAAGGGAATTCTCACCCCGTAGCGAGTGCTATTATTCGCCGTGCCGAAGAAAATGGAGTGGAAATTAAACCTTCTACAACCAAAGATTATCGTATTGGTTTAGGAATTGTTGCCCTGATTGAGGATGCAAAAGTTTTAGTAGGTAGCGAATTGCTCCTGCAACAAGAGGGTATCAATCTAGATCCCATCCACAAAAAATATCCAAACTTGAAAACCAGCAGTTACTCCCTTGTTTATGTGGCTAAGAACAATCAACTACTGGGAGTTATTTTGTTTACCGATCCTTTGCGTCCAGAAAGTAGAAAAGTTGTTGAATCTTTACAATGTCAGGGTTTGGCAACTTACATGTTAACAGGAGATAATCAACATGTAGCAAATCATGTTGGTACTCAATTAGGCATCAGTCAGGATTACACTTATGCTCAAGTTTTCCCCGACAAAAAAGTTGAGGTGATTTGTAGTTTAAAAGACAGAGGGCAGAGGGTGGCATTTGTTGGTGAAGGTATTAACGATGCTGCTGCTCTTGCTCATGCCGATGTTTCAATATCTTTTCTGGAAGGTAGCGATATTGCCCGAGAAACCGCTGATGTCGTACTTTTGGATAACGATCTACGAGGCATTACCCATGCCATTGCCATTGCTAAACGGGCAATGGAAATTATTTATCAAAATACAGCGATCGCTGCAATTCCCAATATTAGCGTAGTCCTCGCAGGAGTTTTCTTCGCTCTAGATCCCGTACTAGGAGTAATCATCAGTAACGGTTCAGCCTTACTAGCAGAACTAAACAGCTTCCGACCTCTATTTGAGCCTGACACAGACCCCAACTCATATCTAGTAGAAGAATCCTTAATCTCTGTGTTTGCTAGTTCTCAGGAAAACGATAACTATAGCAACACCAAAAAAAAGACAACAACTATTTCTGATTTATTGCCCACTTAAAACATCAAATGTGTGACAATTGTAATATTAAGCTTTAATACCAATTCATTGTCACAAAGCACTTAATTAATAAACCCCACCTCCGGTGTCATCCCAAAGCACCGGGTGGACTACAGGGATAGAATTAAGCTTAACTTGATAGAGAAATGGTATAAGCAAATCAAAGATTTAACTCAGGTCAAGAGGTTATCATCATGCCTCGCTGTCCCGTCTGCCAAAGTAAGTACGTTCCGAACAAGAACGATTACTGTCCCTGCTGTAACTGGAATCTGCCACCTTACCCATTTCCTATGGGGTGGATTCCCGAAATTGTTCAAAAAGAAAACATCAGATTGGCTTGGGCCAAACAAATATGGACAGCCTTTAAGTTAGCCCAAGAACGATTAAAGCAAGTACAGATGCAGCTTGAGGAAGCAAACCAACGTGCATCACAAATGAAGTTGCTGCTTGAACAAAGCTATCAAGAACGGTCTGCTTTTGCTGAAACGTTGCATAAACAAGAAGCCAGACTAGCACTATTGCAGGAGCAGTTGCACCAATCGACTCAACAGATGGCACAATTGAGAACTGAACTAGAGGACATTAAACAAGAGCGCAAGCACAAAAACGCAATAATACCTCACTTCCAATTACAGAAAGTTTCTTGTTCACTCAAAATACAAGAGTTTAGCTTTAAAGTTGTGACCTTAAACAAGTGGGGACAACCAATCAACTGCTCTATCAATAAGGCGCAATATTTTCAAGAGCATCTGGGAAATAATGTCTTTCTGGACATGGTTTACATTCCAGCAGGAACATTTTTGATGGGATCTCCTGAGGATGAATTAAATCGAGAGAGCAATGAAGGCCCCCAACATCCAGTCACCCTCCAGCCTTTCTATCTCAGCAGATTTCCCATTACCCAAACCCAGTGGAAAGCCATTGCCCAACTTCCCCAAATCAACAGATACCTCAACCCGGATCCCTCCAATTTCAAACACCCAGATACTCCCGTCGAGAAAGTCTGCTGGTATGACGCCATCGAGTTTTGTGCAAGACTCTCCCAACTCACAGGACATAGTTATCGACTACCGAGTGAAGCAGAGTGGGAATTCGCCTGTCGCGCTGGAACTACAACTCCTTTCCACTTTGGTGAAACCATAACCTCTAACCTCGCTAACTATGACGGTAGCTATATTTATCTACGGATTTATCGGCGTGATCGCGCTCATAAGCCTTCTGAATATTATAAATACCATGAACACAAGCATAGTATCAAGGACAAAGTACCTTGGGATCATGCGGGCCATCGGTATGTCCGGTAAACAGA